>JAPKBK010000046.1 GCA_028823435.1 Flavobacteriales bacterium | reverse complement strand
CCGGAGGAACAGTACATATCATCGTAAATAACCAAATCGGTTTTACGACAAACTACCTTGATGCGCGCACCTCGACATATTGCACTGACGTGGGTAAGGTGACACAGAGTTTGATCTTTCATGTGAATGCGGATGACCCTGAAGCTGTTGTTCAGGTCATGAACATCGCGCTATCCTATCGCCAAACTTTTCACAGGGATGTTTTCATCGACTTACTTGGATATCGCAAATACGGTCACAATGAAGGGGATGAGCCTAAGTTTACACAGCCTAAGCTCTACAAAGCGATCTCATCTCACCCTTCACCTTACGCGATGTATTTGTCTCACCTCATTTCCTTGGGAACCATTACTTCAGAAGAAGGGACTGCGCTTAAGCAAAGCCAGATGGACCAAATGGAGGAAGGTTTTGCGATTGCGAAAGACAAAGACACAAATCAAGTGAAGGATTTCCTCTCTGCTATTTGGGCTGACTACAGACGCGCTACACCAGAAGACCTCAACACATCTCAAGACACAAGTTGCCCAGAGAAGAAAATCCGCGCTTTAGGGGATAAAATAACCATGTTGCCTGAGGGGAAAAAGTTTTTCAGGAAAGTAGATAAGCTTCTCAAGGACAGAAAAAAGATGCTCGACTCTGATCGCCTAGATTGGGGAATGGGTGAATTGCTTGCCTATGCATCCCTTTTAGTTGAAGGCTATCCTGTCAGGATTTCAGGTCAGGATGTAGAGCGTGGAACGTTCTCTCACCGTCACGCAGTCCTGAAGACTGAGGAAACGGAAGAAGAAGTAATCTTGCTCAACAATCTTGAGAAAGGTCAAGCAAAGTTGTCAATCTACAATTCTCTTCTTTCTGAATATGCTGTTTCTGGTTTTGATTTTGGATACGCATTTGCGAGACCGAAATGTTTGACGATTTGGGAGGCTCAATTTGGAGATTTCAACAACGGTGCTCAAATCATTTGGGATCAATTCCTCAGTGCAGCAGAGGATAAATGGAGAACGATGAATGGACTTACAATCCTTCTTCCTCACGGATATGAAGGAATGGGGTCCGAGCACAGTTCAGGCCGTTTGGAGCGGTTTTTAACGCTTGCTTCGGGGGACAATATCATTGTTACAAACTGCACGACACCCGCTCAGATGTTTCACCTTCTGAGAAGACAAGTCTTACGTCCATTTCGCAAACCTTTGGTCGCATTTACGCCGAAGAAACTGCTTCGTTATCCGAAAGCCGTATCGACGGTTTCTGAACTCGCAAAAGGCAAGTTTCATGAAATTCTAGACGATCCCCGCATGTTAAAAGGATCCGATGCAAAAAAGGTCGATACCGTTGTCATGTGTTCGGGAAAGATCTACTACGAACTCTTAGAGCGCTTCGAAGAATCTGAGCAGGATAAGAAACGTACGTCTAATATTGCCGTCATTCGTATCGAGCAATTGCACCCCTTTCCTCAGGATGCTCTGACTCGTGTGATTAAACAATACGATAAAAATGTAAAAGTGGTTTGGCTTCAAGAGGAACCAAGAAATATGGGAGCTTGGCCGTTTATTTCAATGCACTATCAGGGAGATATTGTAGAGGCCATCGCTAGACCCGCAAGCGGAACGACTGCGGCGGGCTCACAAGTAATATACGCTCGTAAACATGACGTTATCATGGATGATGTGATGAAATACGCGCGTAAATAATTAAGAATCATGCCCATACTTGAAATGAAAGTTCCCAGTCCGGGAGAGAGTATATCAGAAGTGGAAATTGCTGCTTGGCTCGTAAGCGATGGTGACTATGTCGAGAAGGATCAACCCATTGCCGAAGTCGATTCAGACAAAGCCACGCTTGAGCTTCCCGCAGAAATGGCGGGGGTGATTACATTAAAAGTTGAAGAAGGAGATGTCGTACCCGTAGGTGATGTGTGTTGTATCATTGATACTGATGCAAAGCGTCCCGCCGGAATGGACAAACCTGCAGAGGCACCTGCTCCTGCACCTACTCCTGCACCTGCGCCTACTCCCGCGTCTGTCATTCCAGCTGTAAAATCTCCTGATCATACGGCCGTTGCGTCTGTTGCTCAAAAAAGCTATGCAGAGGGTAGTCCTTCTCCTGCAGCCAAAAAGATGATGGCTGACAAAGGAATTTCCTCAGGTTCTATTACAGGGTCGGGGAGAGATGGAAGAGTTCTGAAACAAGATGTTATTTCAGCTTTAGCCGCAGGGTTTGATCCTTCATCGGCTTCTGCTCAAGGTGGATGGACTGGATCTCGAGAGGTCCGATCTGAACGCATGTCGATGTTACGCAGAAAAGTAGCCGAACGACTCGTTGGTGTCAAAAATGAGACTGCCATGCTTACCACTTTTAACGAAGTGGACATGAAGCCCATTATGGACCTCAGGGCCAAATATAAGATTAAGTTTAAAGAAGAAAAGGGTGTGGGTCTTGGTTTCATGGGATTTTTCACAAAAGCTGTGACAACCGCTCTAGCTGCTTATCCAGGTGTCAATGCGATGATAGATGGGAAGGAGGTGCAATACCATGACTACGTAGATGTGTGTATTGCGGTAAGCTCTCCCAAAGGGTTAATGGTTCCTGTAGTAAGGAATGCGGAAGTCATGTCTCTTGCAGAAATAGAGGGCGAAATCAAACGCCTTGCAATTAGAGCACGTGATGGTGTACTTACCGTAGACGAAATGCAAGGAGGGACGTTTACCATCACAAACGGCGGTGTGTTCGGCTCGATGTTATCGACCCCTATTATCAACCCACCCCAAAGTGCGATCTTGGGGATGCACAATATCGTTGAACGTCCAGTGGCCATTGATGGTCAAGTGGTGATCCGTCCGATCATGTACGTCGCACTTAGCTATGACCACCGTATTGTAGATGGAAAAGAGAGTGTAAGCTTTTTACATCTCGTAAAAGAGCTCCTTGAAAATCCAGAGAGAATGTTATTTGGCGGGAAACAGCCCGAAGAAATACTCCTCGGACTTTAAGTTTTCAGTATCTAGGTAACTCAGTCTGGATAGCCTCTTGCCAACCAAGTATGCCGCCAGTCAAATTGATGAGGTTTGTATATCCATGGACGTCCTCAAGTTCACGAATGGCAGTGGCACTTCTAGCTCCAGAGCGACATTGTACAACTACAGGGATGTCTCTCGGGATTCTATTCGTACTCTCTAATACCGTTGCGAGTGGAATCAGCTCTCCGCCGATGTCGACAATGCCATATTCATATGGTTCTCTGACATCAATAAGACGGTGTTTTACGCCCTCTTTTCTCCATTGATCTAATTTCTGAACACTCATTTCAGCAACCTCTCTTTGTGTTTCTGATGGTGCACCTATTCCACAAAACTGTTCATAGTTGATGAGCTCAGTTTGAGTGGGGTGTTCTCCGTTAAGTGGATTGTTTTTGTTTTTTCGGACTTTCAGAATGCGTGTGGAAAACACTGTGGCATCAAATAAAAACAAACGGCCACTTAGCGTATCACCCACTCCCGAAATCACTTTGAGGACTTCCAATGCTTGAATTGAACCTAAAATCCCCGGCAGTACCCCGATGACCCCACCTTCTGCACAGCTGGGCACCAATCCTGGAGGAGGAGGAGAGGGGAAGAGGTCTCTGTAATTTGGACCTCGGGTCCCATCCTGAAGGAGTTCGTTGAAAACAGAAGCTTGCCCTTCAAATCTGAAGATGCTCGCATAAACATTGACCTTGTTTTCCAAGACACAGGCGTCATTTACAAGGTACCTGGTAGGGAAATTATCTGTGCCATCCGCAACGACATCATATTGACGGATTAATTCTCTCGCGTTATCTGCCGTCAACATCGTGTCGTGAACTTCGATTGTAATGTATGGATTCAGTGACTTCAACCGCTTACTTGCAGCGATCGCTTTTGATGCGCCAACATCTTGAATGCCGAAAAGAACCTGCCTTTGTAAGTTGGACGCATCCACAGTATCGAAATCGACTATTCCTATGCGTCCGACACCAGCGGCAGCCAAATAGAGGAGCAATGGACTGCCCAGACCACCTGAACCTATAACGAGAACGCCAGATGCTTTCAGCTTCTTTTGGCCTTCAATATTGAATTCAGGAATGATAAGATGCCTAGAATATCTTTCTAACTCTTCTTTTGAAAATGTGATATCGTGATGGGACATGTGAAATGTTTATTTAGAGCCTCCAGCGATGGCGGGAATGATGCTTACTTCGTCTCGGTCTTCAATCTTTGTTTCTGCGCCTTCGAGCTCGTTGATGTCTTCATCTCCAACATACACACGTATAAAACTCCTCAATTCACCAGCATCGTCAAAAAGATGTTTTTGAATGCCCTCGTGTGAGGTAGAAAGAGCTTCGAGAAGACCTTTGACAGTTGAAGCTGAAGCTTCGAATACGGACTTTCCATCCGTGAATTTTCTGAGGGGGGTTGGGATTATTAAAGTTGCCATTTTGAATGATTTATTCTAATTTTAAGTCTTTTATTTAATTATTTCTTCTTTGAATTGTCTCTCTGTTGACAGTTGCCATGACCGCACATGATCCACACCCGCATTCTCGACACTTACAATAACATAGCTGAACCAAGGCATTGCTACTGCAAGGTCATGTTCGCTGGGTATTGCAGGATGTAATGGATGACTGTGATATATGCCTAACAATGTGAGTCCTTCTTTGGTGGCAAAGCGCTCAGCTTTCATGTAGTCTTTGCCCGAGATTTCGAACCTTCGCCTTTGGTCTCCCTCTTTTACATTTTCGATCCGCTTCGCAAACAAAACCACCCTCACGCCATTTTTTTCTTCCCCGTAAAAAAAACCACAGCATTCATTTGGGAAGGCATCTTCCCCATGACTTTTCATGTCATTCATTGCTGAAGTATGTATCTCTAGTGGTAGAAATTGATGGCTCATTACGGGTGGTTATTTAAGGACTTTGTGAATAATTTCACTGTATTTCGTTGCATCGTCAGCCAGTACGGTCACAATGACACCGCTCTCCAACTCTTCTGCCAGTTTAACTGCTCCTGCCAGGTTGGCTGCACCAGATGGGCTCAGGATAAGTCCTTCAGTACGTGCCGCCAGTCGCATCATTTCATAACTCTCCTCCGTTGAGACTGTCCTCATTTCGTCTGGGACTCCTGCATCGTATATCTCGGGTACCCTGGCCGTTTCCAGATGTTTCCATCCCTCCATGCCGTGCAGTGCTGTTTCGGGTTGCAATGCGACCAGTCTTATTGATGGATTTAGTTCTTTCAGACGTCTCCCTGTCCCCATAAAGGTTCCTGTTGTACCTAACCCTGCAATGAAATGTGTTATTCTTCCAGCTGTTTCATGCCAAACCTCAAGACCTGTACCATAGTAATGAGATTTCCAGTTTGCCTCATTGCCATATTGATCTACATAACAAAATTTAGTCGGGTCTTTCCTCACGATTTCACGTGCCACTGCTTGTGCGCCATCGGTTCCTTCGAACGGACTCGTTATTCGAAGATCTACACCGAGGGCGCGTAGTATATGCTTTCGTTCCTTCGAGGCATTTTCAGGGAGACACAGTGTCACTGGAATGCCTGCAGAAGCAGCAAATATTGCGTATGCGATTCCGGTATTACCAGAAGAGGCATCAAGAAGTCGTTTGCTTCGTAAAGCACCTGATACGACAGCATCATGAATAATATTAAAGGCCGGTCGCGCTTTAACGCTTCCCCCGAATTGTTGCCATTCTAGTTTTGCATGTATCTCTACACCCGGTTTCGGTGAGAGCCGCAACATTTTATGAAGCGGACTGTTTCCAATGTGCCACCTGAGTTCTTCAAGGGCTTGGAGTCTGGGGTCTATGCCTGTAGCTGTCATTTTTTGTTGCATAAAAAAAGAGCCTCCGATATGATCGGAGGCTCCTCAAGGTTACGTGTCAATTTTAATTAGCGATCACGCATACTTATGAGGGTTGCCTCCATATAAGGGACAACAGCACCAACAAGTATGATTTGTAATCAACATGTATCAAATATGGCTCAAAAAAGATATAATTCCTAATGAATGGGCTTAAAAGTTCGATAAAAAGCTATTTTTCACCCACGGAACTCACCTAAGAACTCTGAATCGCTCTCCATCAAGCCTAATAAGTACTGCAATTAAGAACGTAAACCCAATCAACGACGAGCCGCCATAACTGAAAAAAGGCAATGGAATTCCAATGACTGGTGCGAGACCTAAAACCATTCCAACGTTCACGAGTAAGTGCATAAAGAAAATACTGGCGACACCATAAGCGTAAATCCGCGTGAAATTTGACCGTTGCCGTTCGGCAATGACAATCACTCTTAATATTAAGAATGTGAATAGCAAGATGACACAGACACTGCCCGCAAACCCCCACTCTTCACCCACTGTACAAAATATAAAGTCAGTTTCTTGTTCTGGAACGAAGCTGTAAGCAGTCATGGGTCCATGCATCCATCCCTTGCCCGAAAACCCGCCACTTCCTATTGATGCTTTTGCATGACGGATGTTATAATCGGCATCTGGATTGTTGACGTCTATACCAAACAGGACATGGATTCTGTCTCTCTGGTGTGATTTAAGAACGGTCTCCATGCCGAGATGAAGCCCAATTGAAACCATCAAGCCTGCTACAATACTTGCAATGCCCCACCTGGTTATCTTTTTTCTTTTTCTTGGAACCGTCAAATCTTTTGCGAGAAAAACAACGCCTATTCCGATTGCAATCCATACAATCCAAAACACTCCTATCCCTGATTCTGTTCCGAAGAAAGGATAGTGAACGGTTGTGGCACCTATTAGAATCGTGGCGATGGCAATGAGCAAGGCGCCAAATCCAATAATAAGAACGTTTCCGCTTAATCCCTCTCTATAAAGTACAAATACAAATCCCGCAAAGACGAGGACGGTGCCCGCATCGGGTTGGAGAAGAATTAATCCTGCGGGAATCGCCACAATTAGAAATGACAGAAAGCGAACCTTAAGACTTCGCCACTTGGTCGCATCACGCGATAGATACCAGGCGAGAAGGAGTGCGGTTGTGGGTTTTGCAAATTCGCTGGGTTGTAGACTCATTCCACCAAACCCAAACCAGGATCGAGCGCCGCCGATTTTTTTCCCCACGATTAAGACAGCCACAAGAAGGACGAGCGTTAAGAGGTATTGCAGAACAGATGTTCTGATGAAAAACTCACTTTCAATATTGAGAATTAAAAACCCTAAAAAAGAACAGATCAAGATCCACATCATTTGCTTGCCTCCTTTTCCACCCCAATCAAACCATTCTAAGATTTCGAGATTTGAGGTTGCACTTACAACGTTAAGTAATCCGAAAAACATAAGAATACCCACAATGATTACCAGCGACCAATCTATGTTTTTATATATCGATGATTCTCTAGGAGTCATGGCTGAAACGTTAAGATTCGTTCCTCCCGCAGTGTATTCGACACCGTATCTGTCAGATATTTTTCGACAAGAAGGCCAGCAATTGGGGCAGCCCAGGCGCCTCCAGAACCTGCATATTCCACATAAACACTTAATGCAATCTTCGGGTTGTCCCTCGGCGCAAAAGCGATAAACACACTGTGGTCTTCCTTGCCTTTATTTTGAACAGTGCCTGTTTTCCCACAGATCGTAATTCCGTCAATCTGAGCAAGGTTCCCCGTTCCATTTGGATCCTCGATGACTTTTTGCATCGCATTCACCACAGTTTCGAAATGCTTGGGTAGGATATCAAGGTTGTGAGTAGCGTCTATTCCGGCTGGTTTTCCGAGACCACCGATGTCCCGAACTGGATGTGGTTCTCTATAGTAGCCCCTGTTTCCTATTATAGCTGCCAGATTCGCCATTTGAAGTGGAGTTGTGAGCAATTCCCCTTCTCCGATTGAAATCGAGAAAATGGTCTTATATCCCCAGTGATTTTTACCGTAGATCTTGTCATAGACCAAAGAATTTGGGATACTTCCAGACCTTATCCAAGGAATATGCCCTCCGAGGTTTGTGCCAAACCCAAATGCCTTTACCCTTTCATTCCAATTTGTAAGCCCTAGGGAGGCATCTTTTAGTGGATTAGGGTCGCGTCCCTTCAGAACCACTCTCCGCATCACTTCATAGAAATATGGATTACAGGAGTGGGTTATGGCATCGGTGAGATTGTCGGCTGTGTGGGGTCCATGGCATCCGATGATTGATCTGTTGCATGCTATTGTCGTATTTGATGAGATCACACCCTCGTCTAAAGCAATGATTCCCTGCACCATTTTAAAGATGGATCCTGGTCTGTAGGTCCCTCTCAATGCACGGTTATAAAGCGGTTTCCATGGATGGGTATTTAGGCTGTCATAGACACTTCCTCTTCTGGTCCCAGTCAAACTATTTCCGTCGTAGAATGGCGAAGAGACAATCGCCAAAATCTCACCAGTTTCGGGTTCGATTGCAACAACACTGCCTCTTTTTCCACGCAGTAATTTTTCTGCATATGTCTGTAGCTCGACATCAATCGTTAGCGTGACATCCTGACCTGAAATGGGCATTGTATCTAGTTCGAGAAGGGTTTCCTGTACGTTGTTTCTCACATCGACAATGTGATATCGCGCGCCAGGAATCCCTCTTAACGATTGTTCATAAGAGGATTCAAGTCCAGACTTGCCTTTATAATCTCCCAGCTGATAATACACATCTCCACGAATATCGGCTCTGTCAACTTCTCTATATTCTCCCAGAAGATGTCCTGCGACACCTGCGACATTAGATCTTACGGAGCGCGTCTTTGATTTTATTCCTGGGAAGTCCATTAACTGTTTAGAAATCATCGCAAATTCGCGCGCATTTAACTGCTTCACGATGATAGAAGGTACATATCTAGAATATGCAGCTGCCTTATCAAGACGTTTTTTCAGCACTTCATATTCTAATCCCAGCACTTTTCCGAGCGCTATCGTATCTAAATTTTTTGCTTTTCGCGGCGTAATCAGAAGATCGTAACTCGCGATATTTGAGACAATCAACGCACCATTCCTGTCGAGAAACTTCCCTCTCATTGGCTCCAGGGCTTCCCGTTCTTCGGTCAGTCTCCCCGCATAATTTGACCAATCTGAACTAATGAGTTGAATGTGTCCCAATCTTGCGATAAAAACAAGCGCGATAATGACAACAATCCCTCCGAAAACAAGACTTCGGTTTTTGAGCCCAGTATTATTCATGACCAAGGATATGCATTGACTTTAGGACCCTTGGTTTTAGGTTTTTTGCCAAACAATCCCTGAGCGATAGAAAAGAGAATGACATTGAGTACACTTGAACACAAAGCTTTTGTAAACGCGCTTGGAATTAAACGCCATTTAAACCCTTCTACTGCAAACAGCACGAACATGTAAGAAAAGGTAATCAGTGTGCCCAGCGCGATGAACCGGCCCCATCCATCGTGGCTTACACTGATAGAGTGCCCCTTTATAAAGCCATCGCGCGGGGTAATTAATTCATTCCATTTCGGGATCATCAAACCCACGAATGCCCCAGCAGCCATATGTAGACCACCAGTCAGAATCACAACATCTAAAAATGCACCTGTCACAGCCCCGATGATCAAGTAACTTGCTTTGGGCAAATCCAAAGGCAAGAGTATCAGTCCGTAGATGTGAAAACAGATTACAAGCCATCCATTTGCAAATATTCCAAACCGAAAGATCATCACTTGTAAAAACCAAGTGAGGGCTAGTAAACCTATTGCTCGAATAATAGCGTTCATTCTGGGGCGAGGGTTATCAGTGAATCGATAATGCCGGAACTGGCGTTCGTTAGGAATTCTACGTAGTGTATGTGTTTGTAGTCGGCCCCTAGTTTAACCGTGACAGATTGAAATTTATCTGCCTGGGTTACAAGGACCTCTTCCACTTTGCCTACCTCCAGGCCAGAAGGGAATGTGCCCTGGAATCCAGTGGTCACTACAGGGTCCCCCGGTATGATGAGTTCTGTGAGCGGAATATCCTTCAATGTTGCGTATTCAGTTCCTTGTCCAGACCAAACCATTCTCCCAATCGCCCCTTCATTCCCGAGTCTGACGCTCCATTGAGTATGTAAATGAATGATGGGCAGAACAAGAGATTCGTGTTCTGTAACTTCAGTCACTAACCCAGCGATATTTCCGTTATCTAGCATGCCCATTCCAGGCACAACCCCTGAAGAACGGCCTCGATTTGCAACTAAAATATTGTTCTTAAAGTCGGATGAGTATCTAATTATTTCAGCGGGAATACTCTCCCATACGTCTTGATTAACCGTCACATTGAAGGTGTCAGTTAAGTTCGTCTTCTGAGAATTTATATTTGCTGTCCTGAGCCTGGCGTTTTCCATTAACAAGCTGACATTTGTGGCCTTCAAATCTTTGAGATACATCATTCGGCCAAGCGTCCCAGTCCAACTGGATGACATTTTCATTCCAATTGATGTGATACTGCCCCTGGGATGAGCATGTGTAGAAGCGATCCAATTAAGCGCGATAATTTCAAGCA
>JAPKBK010000259.1 GCA_028823435.1 Flavobacteriales bacterium | reverse complement strand
AATAAAGGTAGTATTAGAGATGCGCATAAATGACCCTGCGAGTACTTACTTTTGCAGAATGAATAAAGGAAAAAACGTACACGAAAATATCCTGGGTGCAATTGGGAATACGCCTCTTATTAAACTGAATAAGATCGTTGAAGATTTTCCTTGCCAGGTGTATGCAAAGGTTGAATACTTCAACCCGGGTCACAGTGTGAAAGACAGGATGGCACTTCAAATGATTGAAGACGCGGAGGCTTCGGGCGATTTAAAGCCCGGAGGAACCATCATCGAGTGTACGTCTGGCAACACGGGTATGGGACTCGCTATTGCTGCGATCGTGAAAGGCTACAAGATTATTTGTACAACAAACTGCAAGCAGAGCAAGGAGAAAGTGGATATGTTAAGAGCGATGGGCTCTACGGTTCATGTTTGCCCTACTGCGGTTGCACCCGATCACCCAGACAGTTACTACAGCGTAGCGAGGAAATTGAATTCAGAAATCGAGAACAGTTTCTGGTGCAATCAATACGACAACCTCAGCAACGGGAAAGCGCATTATCTTTCTACTGGTCCTGAAATATGGTCCCAAACCGAGGGGCGAATCACTCATTTCATTGTCGGCGTCGGAACAGGAGGGACCATCTCAGGTGTGGCAAAATATCTTAAAGAACAGAATCCAAACATTCAGATCTGGGGTGTTGATTCTTATGGTTCGGTCTTCAAAAAATACCTCGAGACAGGTGAGTTTGATGAAAACGAAATCTACAGCTATCTCACTGAAGGCATCGGTGAAGATATCCTGCCTGCAAACGTCAAGTTTGACCTCATTGACAAGTTCGAGAAGGTGACCGACAAGGATGCTGCCCTCGCTGCGCGAGAACTCGCCCTCAAAGAAGGTTTGTTTCTCGGATACTCATGTGGTTCGGCAATTCAAGGTCTTCGTCAACTCAAGTCTGAACTCAAGTCGGACGACTTTCCCGTTGTTCTCTTCCACGATCACGGCTCCCGTTACGTTGCAAAAATTTACAACGATGACTGGATGCGCGAGCAGGGGTTTATTGACTGATCACTTTCCGTGCTCCAAAAACGTCTTGCGGATGATCGCAAGGCATTCTTCGAGTTGTACTTCAGTAATGACTAATGGAGGCGCAAAGCGGATGATATTCCCATGAGTGGGTTTCGCAAGCAGTCCGTTGTCTTTCATTGAGACGCATAGGTCCCAAGCTGTTGATGATTCAGGTGAGTCATTGATGATGACAGCATTGAGTAAGCCACGGCCTCGAACAAGCTTGATGAGCGAACAATCCTGAGCGATGTCTTCAATTCCTGAGCGGAACTTCTGTCCAAGTGTACGTGCATTCAATGCAAGATCTTCATCACGAACGACAGAGAGCGCTGCAATGGCAACTTCCGCCGCAACGGGATTGCCACCAAACGTAGAGCCGTGTTGTCCCGGGTGGATGACTGACATGACAGCGTCGTCAGCAAGAACCGCAGACACAGGGTAAGCACCTCCACTTAAGGCTTTTCCAAGGATCAGAAGGTCCGCTTTAACAAATGTGGGTTGACGTTCACAAGATCCAGAGCACGTACAATTTCCACACGTTGCGAGGAGGGCGCCGGTACGCGCAATTCCTGTTTGGACTTCATCCGCCATCAAGAGAACGTTCGCCTCCTTACAAATGGCGTGAGCCTCACGAATGTAATCGTCGTGCGGGACATTTACACCTGCTTCTCCTTGAATGGGCTCGACAAGGAATCCAGCGACATTCGGGTCTGAAACAGCTTCTCTCAAAGCATCTAAGTCGTTGTAGGGGATGACTTCAAACCCTGGCGTATAGGGTCCGAATCCACCTGTCGCATCGTCATCCGTAGAGAATGAAACGATGGTGGTTGTGCGGCCATGGAAATTTTCACTACATGTGATGATCTTCGCAGCATTTGCAGGTACTTTCTTGACGTCGTACGCCCACTTGCGCGCAATTTTTATCGCAGTTTCAACGGCTTCTGCCCCTGTGTTCATGGGGAGAACTTTGTCATAGCCGAAGTACTCAGTGATGAACTGTTCGTATTTGCCCAGGTTTGAGGAGTAAAAGGCACGTGAAGTGAGGGTAAGTTTTCCAGTTTGTTCTTGCATCGCACTCACGATACTCGGGTGGCAATGCCCTTGGTTCACAGCACTGTATGCGCTCAGAAAATCAAAATACATTTTGCCTTCGATGTCCCAAACATACACACCTTCCCCTCGATCTAGCACCACAGGTAAAGGGTGGTAGTTATGGGCTCCATGTCTATTCTCTAGATCCATAGCCTCCTCAGAGGTGGTCGGACCGGAGATAATATTTTCATTCATGTTCATGCCGTAAAGATATTGCTTCGGGTGGTCCCATTCTAAAGAGTTGCATATTATAATTCAGTTCTGCAACGATCTATACAGGAGATTTTTTCGCCAAAAAAAAAAGTAGAACCCATGACTTAACGGGTTCTACTTCAAGAATAGAATATTTAAATAAAATATTATGCGTTCATCTGAAGCTTAAGG
>JAPKBK010000045.1 GCA_028823435.1 Flavobacteriales bacterium | reverse complement strand
GTCGTACGCTTTCCTTCGCTGTTGTTAATGACCACAGGTTCATTTCCCTCCATCACTGATACACAGCTGTTGGTCGTTCCGAGATCGATTCCAATGATTTTACTCATGTCTTTTGTTTTTTTTTTGTTTTTTCGTTTGTTTACATCTCCTCTTAGACAAATCCCTTGCCACTACAAATTTCCATGGTGTAACGTGCATCTTGTCAGTTTTATATGTCATTTTCTCTTTTCTGAGAGACAGAAACCTGACACCCTGTCCGATTCTCCCTTCACTCTTGTACATTTGCCCAAGTGAAAAATCCAGTTTCTTTTGCCGTTTTGGGCTATGGCCATATCGGAAAGCGCCATGCCGCTTCGATTCACGCACATCCCGGTGCTGAACTGAGATCTGTTGCAGATGTTGTGGATGTTTCGGCTTCTTTAGAAGGTGATTCTGAGGGTGAGATGATTTCGGTCTACCGCTCCATTGATGCGTTGCTTGCCCAATCCCCCCTTCCAGAAGTCATCAGTGTATGTACACCCAACGGGCTTCATGCAGCACAATGCATTCAGATTCTAGAAGCGGGATGTCATGTCGTTCTTGAAAAACCCATTGCGCTTTCTGTATCCGATGCGCGTCTGGTGGCAGAGGCGTCGGTAGCGACAGGCAAACATGTCTTTTGTGTCATGCAAAATCGTTTTGCACCTCCTTCTGTTTGGCTTAAATCTCTTGTAGAATCCGGTCAGCTAGGTGAAATTCGCCAGGTCCACATCCAATGTTTCTGGAACAGAGACGATTCATATTATGCTTCCAGCCCTTGGCGTGGGACGATGGCGTTAGATGGTGGGCCGCTCTTCACGCAGTTTTCACACTTTATAGATGTCATGTATTGGATTTTTGGCGGGATCTCCTCTCCGAGTGCCATCTTTAAAAACCAATCTCACATCCACAATACCGAGTTTGAAGATTCTGGATCCATCTCCTTTGATTTTCTAAGGTCAGGTTGGGGGTCATTTACATTCTCGACCTCTTTGTTTAAATCAAATTTTGAAAGTTCACTCACCTTAATTGCTGAACATGGCACACTCCGCATTGGTGGTCAGTATATGGAAAAGGTGGTTCATTGTGACATTCTGGACTACGAGATGACGGACCTCCCCACTTCAGCGCCACCCAACGATTACGGTGCGTACAAAGGGTCGGCCTCGAATCACCACCATGTAATCTCTAATGTTGTCGATGTCCTTCGACATGGTGCACAAATCTCAACTCCTATTTCCGAAGGCATAGAAGTGGTGGAGATTATTGAATCCATGTACAATTCAGGATCTCGCCCTTAAGCCAAATCTGGGCGTATAAATCTTAAAAATGGCCTAAGCCACCATGAAGCATAGATAAGCCGTGCCCGTGCCACTCTCGCCGCACCAAACTCCTTGTAAAATCGATCTACGCCTGGATCGGCACTTCCTCCGAAATCGAATGTCGTCACCCCATGAGATCTAGCCTCTTCCATCGCAAATGAAAGCATGGCTACAGATGCTATTCCTGAGATTTTACTTCGGGATTGTCCGCCAAATGAATACAGGCACGTGACTTCATTCACATAAACGAACCCTCCAGCAGCAATACAGTTCCCATCAGCATCAACAGCTTCTACAGCAAAACTGGACTGCATCTTTGAAACAGAGCTCAGCAGTTTGCTCAGTTGAGAACTGTCTGAATGTATTTCTTTTCTTATTCGGCTTTCATTATGCAGTGAGAGTACGTTTGACCAGTCGCTTGACAGGTGGCATTTGATTCCTTCTCGTTCCGCTCTTTTGACTTGTTTTCTTCTGTTGCTGGGAAGTGGCGTGTCTAAAAGGATCTGTCGTGTATGTTTCCACTGAATTTTAAAAGACCTCGGTGTATTTACTTTTATACTAGCCTTAGTGAGGCTGGAATTCTCGGGTAAGGGAGGGAGGTCAATGATTTTTAAGGTCTCGGGCCGAGCGCTCCAATTTGAGATGAGTGCGACGTATTCTTCTGTGGGAATCTGGCATGAAAGGCCGCAATCTAATGCCCAGGGAGGGGTTGCCAGGACATGAACCCCGCGCATTGAAAATCTAGAAAGTGCAGAAACACTTGTTTTTGTTTCGAAAATGGTATAGCTCGCGCCACAAGAATTTAGCCATGAAGGGCTGAGGAATGGGTGCGGATATTCAGGAGTGGACGTGTCGTCTACTGCTTTGACAATCATCCTCCGATACTTCGCTTGACAGCTTCAAACTCTCGGTCTCCACTAAACAGATCGTCACCCAGTGCGAGCCATTCTAACGCTGCCGCTCTGTCAATCGTAGAAAGCAATTCCGCATTGTAAATGATCGCAGAATGAAGAAGTTCAGTTTGGACTTCTCTTAAACCACGTCCCCCAAAATCCAGCATGAGGTTACGTGCTTTTTCATATGTTTCCTTGGCTTCTTTTTTGGAGTTGAGTTGCTGATATACTGCGGCGTACATTAACCAAGCTCCTGGGTCTTCTGGGTCGATATCTGTCAAGTACTTGTAGTAAGATTTTGCTTTTGTGTACTTCATATTGTCCACTTCCGTTTCAGCGGCGTTCTTTGTTTCGCCCCAAAGGATGTCATAGAACTCAATGAATTCATGGTAGAACTCTTTTTCTTTGTCCTTTTTGACAAACTTAGAAGTGTATTTTAAGCTGTTCTTTAAGGCTTTGTTTTTGTCTGACTGATACTGCTCTCTCAGATCGGGGTCATCCGTGAGGTGGACTCCTAGGTAAGCTTGTCCCATGTATATATAGGGGAGAGGTTCTTTCTTGGTTTTGTCGTCCTCTGTGTATCGAATGCATTTGTAAAGTACGTTTTCATACTTTTCGTCAACAATCCACATTAACAGTTTGTTGTATTCCTGTTCTGAGATAAGCGGTTTACGTAGTTTCTCTTCATCGTCTTGTTTGCCTCTTTGGGCACTGATGTCGTTAGAAAGAAAGAGAGAGGCAACGAACAGCAAGCTGAACAGCCAAGCATTGTGGATTGTAATTGTCTTCATGTTAGTTTTCATTGCAGAATTCATGCCGAAAGATAATAGAAAAAAGATGATGACAATAGGTGTTATATTTGCGCGTCCATGCAAGAAACTAAAAACGGTCTGATTTATATAGCTACGCTATGCGCTTTCCTTTTTTGTGCCCCCCTTTTTTCTCAGGGTACAGTCAAGGGATTTATTCAGTCTAAATCATCTGGAGAAGCGGTGATGTTTGCGAGTGTGTCCCTCGAAGGAACATCTTATGGTATTATTACTGACGTCTCAGGTTTCTACAGTTTAAGTCAAGTTCCCGAAGGAGAATATGCGTTGGTCGTGTCTAGCATAGAGTATAAAAATGTTAAAGAAACGATTTATATAAAGTCTGGCAAAGTGCTCACAAAAAGCTATTTGCTTGATGAAGGTGTGATTCAGCTTGGTGGGGCAGAAGTGAATGCAGACAGGGAAGAGCAGCGGAACAGTGTACGTATGTCAGTTGAAACCATAAGGCCTGCAGACCTTAAGCATATCCCTAGCTTTGGAGGTACACCCGACTTGGTGCAAGTACTTCAAGTGCTTCCAGGATTTGTATCTACAGGTGACCAAGGAGGACAATTATACATTCGAGGAGGTTCCCCTATTCAAAATAAAGTGTTGTTAGATGGAATGATTATTTACAATGCATTTCACAGTATTGGACTGTTTAGTGTGTTTGATTCGGATGCACTTGCAAATGCCGATATTTATACAGGTGCTTTTTCTGCAAAATATGGGGGACGTATTTCTTCTGTAATGGATATTAAGACGCGTGACGGAAACATGCGTGAACAGAAAGTGATTTTAGGTGCAAGTCCTTTCGGCGCAAAAATCTTGTTAGAGGGACCCTTAAAGAAAATGGAGAATAATTCAGGAGGGATAAGTTACTTATTGTCTCTAAAACACAGCTATTTAGAGAAAGCTTCTGAATTTTTATATCCATATATAGATGGAGGTCGATTGCCGTTTGGATATACAGATAGTTATGGAAAGATTACATTTGGAGGTGCTGGTTCTAAGCTCAGTTTATTCGGTTTCGGGTTTTCAGACAATGCGAGTGTTTTAGACGATTCTACAGGAATGTCCTTTGCGGATTACGGTTGGAAAAATGTGGGTGGTGGTGGAACGTTTACAATCGTCCCTCCAGGGTCAGCGGTCCTCGTGAACGGACATTTTGCGTTGAGTAACTACAGCATAGATCTCGTAGAAGAAAGCTTGCCGGACAGATATAGCAATGTGAATGGTTTCAATTTCGGTTTAGATTTCAAGTATATCCTCGGTGAGGATAACATAGAATATGGACTTGAAGTGGTAGGTGTAGAAACGGATTATAAGACATTTAATGCGCTCAGCGTAGTTGTCAAGCAAGTCGAGAACACGACTGAATTTGGCGGTTATTTGGATTACACAATTAACAGAGGCAAGCTTATCGTGCAGCCTAGTTTGCGCATGCAATACTACAGTTCGTTGTCTAAGTTTCGTCCAGAACCTAGAATAGGTGTAAAATATAAGTACAGTGAAAGACTTCGTCTGAAGTTCGCTGCAGGGATGTATTCACAAAACATTATCTCAGCAAACTCTGACAGAGATGTTGTGAATTTGTTTTATGGGTTCCTTTCTGGCCCAGACAACCTCCAAGATGAGTTTACGACCCCATCAGGTTCTGTAAGAGATGTGGCTCATTCACTCCAAACCGCAAATCACGTCGTTGCCGGGTTTGAGTATGACCTAACTGAATTCCTCAACCTCAATGTAGAAGGTTACTTAAAGCATTTCACCCAACTCACGAATACAAATCGCCAAAAACTATTTCCTGACGATGCGGATCACAACGACGTGCCTGAAGTTCTTCGACTTGATTACATTATAGAAAGCGGGTTTGCAAATGGGGTAGATATGGTGCTCAAATACGAAAAACGCAACTCTTATCTCTGGCTCGTATACGGACTGGGGAATGTTGACAGGTGGAATGGTGAACGTTGGTACGACCCCGTATTTGACAGGCGTCACAATTTAAATTTTGTTGCGTCTCAAGATTTCGGGGCGAACAAGGAATGGCAGATTAGTGCGAGATGGGCTTTGGGATCGGGTTTGCCATTTACGCAGAGCCAGGGGTATTACCAATCTCCAAATGTGAACGATGGGATATATTCCGATTACATTACCCAAAATGCGGGAGAGGTCTCCATTTATTATGCGGATTTAAACGAGGGGCGTCTTCCTTCATACCACAGGCTTGACATGAGTGTTAAAAGAACATTTGAAGATGTTATGGGAGGTGATTTGGATTTCACGGCTGGCGTCACAAATGTGTACAGTCGTGAAAATGTATTTTACATTAACCGTCTTACAGGCCAAAGGAAAAATCAACTTCCTTTCCTTCCCTCAATTTCTCTGGACTGGAAATTCTAAGCTATTCTTAGTTCGAAAGAAGAACTTTTGCAGCTGCTCGTGCTTCTTCACTCACTTGGCTTCCGCTGAGCATCGTTGCAATCGCTTCATTGCGTTCTTTCGACGCGAGATATACAGCTTGCGTAATTGCTTCACTGTTGTTCGTCTTTTTACTCACTTCAAGATGATGGTTGCCAGATGCAGCAACTTGTGCCAGATGCGTCACTGAAAACACTTGCTGGCCCGATGACATCTCGCGCATGGTTGATGCCATGCGTGTTGCAACATCGCCTGATACTCCCGTATCTATTTCGTCTAATACGATGGTAGGCACTGTCGTACGTTTGGCCAATGCCGCTTTAAATGCGAGCATCACACGACTCCGCTCTCCTCCAGAGGCAATATGTGATATAGGTTGGGTCGGAGATCCAGGGTTCGCGCTGAACATCAGTTCCACATCTTCTATTCCTACAAGGTCTGGTGCGTTCAATTCGGAAAAGACCCAAGACATTTCTACATGTGGGAGCTTGAGCGGGGCCAATTGATGGTGGACCAGATTCATCAGTTCTTTTCCGGACTTCTCTCGTGCCTTCATCAAGGCTTTCCCCGCTTGATCCAAAGCCTCTACTTTGACTTTCACCTCTGCCCGCGCATTGTTGATCGCTTCTTCTATTCCATCACACTTCTCTATCCTTCTGTTTAATTCTTGCTCTACGAGTGACAGGGCTCCTGCATTTGGAACATTGTGCTTGTGAAGTGCACTAGAGAGTGCTTCCATTTTTGCGTTTATCAGATCTAATCTTGCGGGGTCGTGCTGAATGCTTTCGGACAAATGACTGGATTCAAGTGCGATATCTCGCATTTCAATATGTACGCTTTTAAGCCTTTTTAATAAGTCGAACGCATCTTTGCTGTACATTTCAATGGCCTCCATTTCTTTTATTGCGCTTTCGACGGCAGAAATGGCATCTCTGCCTTCGGGGTGGCTGTCTAAAAGCTCAAACGAAGAATGAAGTCCTGCCGCAAGTTCTGTGGCGTGCTTAAGTCGATTGTGTTCCTCCTCCAGTTCCTCCTCATTTAAGGAATGTAGGCCTAATTCGGACAGTTCTTCAAGTTGAAATTTCAGATAATCTCTGTCAGATTGCGGTTGATTCGCTTCAGCTTCTAAAGCGTTGAGTGAATCTACTGCCGAACGCCATGCTGAGAATGTCGCTCTGTAAGAATCTCTCACGGTGACATGTCCACCGAAATCATCCAGAAGATCTAACCTGGTAACTCTGTCCATTAACGCCCGCGTCTCATCTTGACCATGAAGGTCTACGAGTTTGTTGCCCACTTCTCTGAGAATGCCTGCACTTACAAGTGAATCATTAATAAAGGATCGAGACTTGCCTGTCGACCTGACTTCTCTGCGAATCACAATATTTTCTTTGTCTGAGCCAAATTCCAGATTGAAATCAACGAGAATTTTATTTGTAATGGGAGCGCGGAAGGTGGCTTCAACGATGCACAGATCGGTGCCATGCCTAACGTTTAAACTGCTGCTCCGTGCGCCAATAGCCAAGCCTAATGCGCCCAATAAAATCGACTTTCCCGATCCGGTTTCCCCGGTTACAACAGTGAGCCCATCTTTAAAATCTAAAGTGAGTTCGCTTATTAGTGCGAAGTTTTTTATATGTAGTCGAGTTAACAAGGTTGACTACATCAATGCATCATCATACTTAGAAATGTTTCCCGGATCCATTTGTTTTAGGACGGGGAGGAGTCTTACTCTTTCTGCTTCTGATGCTGGCGCAAAAAGTTTAATAATCTCATCATTTTTTGCGAGAAAAAACACTTGTAAATTATACGAGCCTGGACGAATCCTATTCGTAGATCTCATTTCTATAAGTGCGTCCGCGATATTTAACCTGGCAGTCTCGATGTCATCGTGTAACAAATCAAAGCCCTTTCGGTGGTAATTGTACATGCATAAGCGCAGCGGTCTGAACGTTTGGCTTAAGTAATTCTCAACGAGCCAATATCTGTTTTGCTTGCTTTGACCCGCCTTCCATCCACTTCCTCCAGCGTTCTGAGCGTTTGCGACGATGGTTTGGGCCTTCAGAAGATATTCTGAACCACTCTCCAGTCCAAAGCTGTCGTAATCCATCCCGATAATCATGTATGAATAATACGCAAGAACAGAACTCAGATTGTCTCTGTGTTGACCTGGGTTGAAAAGAATAGAGGTTCCATTAACCCACTCAAATTCAAAGTCCCCATCCAACACAAACAAGACAGGTGTGTTGTAGTCTGAATTAAAAACAGGGCGGTTGCTCTGTATCTGAATAGAGCTACTAAATCGAGTGTTTCCGATGGCTTTAATGATCGTGATTTGCATTGTGCACTCGATAAGTTCATCGAATGAGAAATTGTCGTTTGTCCATCGACGTCCATTCATGAACTCACGAATCCCGTCTTCCAGACTTTCAAAGACACTCGGCTCAACATTGGCGATTTTAGGAGCGATTACTTGGACGGAGCAGTTTAATTCTTGTGCAACACTTTTTGAGGGATTCGCAAGAACAATTGCCCCAAAAAGAACACACGCTTTAAATAAATCGGAGGGGTATATTGAAGGGAAATCTAACGTCATTTTTTTAAATCAGAAGGGTTGAAAGAAGCTCAATAAGATCATAAGCGACTTCTCTTTTTGTCTTTAACTCAAAAATACGCTTTTCAGTATGCGCTCCGACACTTTGAAGTACAGTAACTTTATTTGTGTCGTGGTTGAACCCTGCACCTTTGTCTGCCAGCGTGTTCATGACCACAAAGTCCAGGTTCTTTCTTGTGAGCTTGGATTCGGCGCTTTTCAAGCTTTCTTCTGCTGAATCTGTTTCTAAAGCGAATCCCATGAGTACTTGACTTGAAGACTTTGTACGTCCCATTTCAAGCAATGTGTCAGGTGTATTTTCAAGTAATATAGAATCGGGCAAATCCCCTCGGTGAAGTTTCTTATCTGCGGGATTGACAGGTCGCATGTCTGCAACAGCGGCACATGCTATTCCGGCGTCCATGGACGGCCAGACGCTAATGGTTGCGTCATACATTTCCTGAGCGGTACACACATCGATTCTCTCAGCGATCCTTTGAGGTGTCTTTATATTCACAGGACCTGAGATAAGCGTGACGCTTGCCCCGAGATCGGCCAAGCGGCTTGCCAAAGCAAATCCCATTTTCCCTGTACTTCTGTTCCCCAAATATCTCACTGAATCAATAGGCTCTTCCGTAGGCCCAGCTGTCACGACAACTCTTTTGCCAGACAAAGGCATGTTGCTCAAAAAGAACGCCTCGACAAAGTCAGCGATCACTTCTGGTTCCTCCATACGCCCTTTGCCATCTAAGCCACTTGCCAGTGCACCGGAAGTAGGTTCAATGATTTTAATCCCTCTTTCGGAAAGTGTTTTTAAGTTTTCTTGTGTTGCGGCATTTGTAAACATATCTAGGTCCATTGCTGGCGCAACAGCTACAGGGCATCTGGAACTCAGAAAAACAGCGTGTAGTAAATTGGTGCAAGCCCCTTGCGCAAAAAAGGACAATGTTTGTGCGGTACATGGCGCCACAAGAAAAAGATCGCCCCACAGTCCCAATTCAACATGGTTTGTCCACGCGCCTGACTCAATGCTTTCAGTAAAATCTGAGTGTACGGGGTTCCCCACCAAAGTTGCAAGGGTGAGAGGCGTAATAAAACCAGTAGCGCTCGGTGTCATAACGACCCTGACTTCAGCGCCTCTTTTCACCAACTCTCTTGCGAGAAATGCAGATTTGTAAGCAGCAATGCTTCCTGTAATACCTAGTAAAACACGACGCCCCATCAAAGTGAGGTGAACGTCCTGGGGGTCCGGTAATCCGGTCATGTCAGACGTTTATGAGGCTTTGTCCTCAGTCTTCTTCTCCGCCACCTTGTCGTCGGACTTGTCGTCGGACTTGTTGTCAGATTTGTCGTCAGTTGCTTTGATCTCAGCTTTTGCCTCGATGACTAAATCAAGTTCTTCAGCTTTTTCTTCGTGACGAAAATAGATTTGGTCGTCTTCTAGTTCCTTGATCGCAATACTGTGAGGTTTTGCGAGTCTTTCATAAAACTTAGAAATTTCAATCTGCTCACGGTTTTCGAAGACCTCTTCAAGTGTGTCATTTGGAATCACAAACTCTTCCATCTTTTCAGCCAATTCTTTCTTTAAATCTTGGGAAAGCTGGTTGCTTCTTTTAGAGAGCACAACAATTGTTTCGAAAAGATTCCCTGTACCGAGTGATTCGATCTCATGCGTATTACGGGTTTCCGTAGTTCTTTCAGCCTTTACGTTCTTAAAGTTCATTCTGCTAGTTTTCTTCAGATTGTAGTGTTTCCACGCCTTTCACGCAGTTTTTATAGATACGTTGAGCATCAGGGATATAAGAACTGTCGGGAAATCGGGACGCAAAGGTATGAAAAGCAAGCGTAGCATCGTTAAATCGAGCAAGTTTCCTTCTATTTGTACTCTGAATGGCATATTGGTAGTAGCTGTCGAGGATTAAAAACTGAAGTTCTTCTCGGTATTGAGAGTCCGGAAAGTCCTTTAAAGCATTCTTCATCGCAATTGTGGCGCTTTTATAATGTCCTATTTTATGATAGATGGCCGCAGATTCAAATGATTTCTTTTCGAGCTTTGCACGAAGTTGGTTGATCATCGTTTGGCTGCTGTCGCGGTAAGCAGAAGCAGGATATCGGTCCATAAATACTTGCAATTCTTGCACGGCCAAAATCGTTTCTGTTTGGTCTAATGACCAGTTAGGAGATAAATTATAGCTGCATATAGCTGATTTAAACGAGACACTTTCCACCAACTCACTGTTGGGGAAAGTTTTTGCAAAGGTGTTTAAATAATATCTGGCCAAATAAAAATCATTCACACAATAATGTGCTTGGGCATAGTTGTATTGAACCTTCTGAGCTCTCTGTGTGCCCCTTGTGAGTCCGACCAGTTCTTTCAACAAAGGCAATGCTTTGAAGCACTTTCCAGAATCTAGTGATGCCTGGGCATATTCCCACTTTAGTTCTGCGTCTGTACTCTTCAGTACTTTGCTGTATTCGG
>JAPKBK010000258.1 GCA_028823435.1 Flavobacteriales bacterium | reverse complement strand
TCGAAGGCATTGCTCGACAGTTCTGAACATTACCACCAAGCGAAGGAGCAGTTTTCTGCACATGGGATTGGGGTAGGGGCTTTGTCGATCGATTTCCCTCAAATGATCAGTCGCAAGGGTGAGGTCGTCAGTCAAACGACAGCGGGGATTGATTTCCTCATGAAGAAAAACAACATTGATGTGCATCATGGCATGGGTGCTTTTGTAGACTCCCATACGATTTCAGTGACTCCTTTAAAATCGGACCCCTACAACTTGGCAGCCAAACATGTCATCATTGCAACGGGTTCAAAACCCAGCACACTTCCATTTATCGACATTGATAAAAAGCGAATCATCACTTCAACGGAAGCTCTTTCTCTTGCAAAACTTCCAAAATCTTTGGTGGTGATCGGAGGAGGTGTGATCGGTCTAGAGCTAGGATCTGTCTATGCACGCTTAGGAACAGAGGTTACCGTGATCGAATACATGGACTCCTTAATCGCGTCTATGGATCGGACTTTGGGGAAAGAACTTCTTCGTTCTTTGAAAAAATTAGGGATCAAATTTCATCTCAAAACCGGTGTAAAAGAAGTCAAAGCCGCAGGGAAAAGCGTCACCATTAAGGCCGACAATAAGAAGGGAGAAGAATTGACATTCAAAGCTGAGTACTGCCTTGTGAGTGTGGGGCGCAAACCCTTTACAAATGGTCTGAACCTCGACGCTGCCGGAATAACGACGGACGCGCGTGGCATGATTCCTGTCGACGAAAAACTCCGAACTACGCAACCCCATATTTTCGCAATCGGGGACGTCATTAAAGGCGCTATGCTCGCGCACAAAGCTGAAGAAGAAGGTGTTTTCGTCGCAGAAATAATCAACGGCGAGCATCCACACATCGATTATAACCTCATTCCAGGCGTCGTATATACTTGGCCAGAAGTGGCCTCAGTCGGTCGTACTGAAGAGCAACTGAAAGCGGAAGGTGTAAGCTACAAGGTGGGGTCTTTCCCATTTAAAGCCAGTGGACGAGCGCGTGCGAGCATGGACACGGATGGCTTAGTCAAAGTCCTTGCCCACGCAGACAGTGACGAGATTTTAGGGGTCCACATGATCGGCCCAAGAGCCGCAGATATGATTGCAGAAGCGGTCGTGGCCATGGAGTTTCGAGCCTCCGCTGAGGACATCTCACGTATGAGTCATGCGCATCCCACCTACACCGAGGCCTTGAAAGAGGCCGCCCTGGCTGCTACAGGAGATAGAGCACTTCACGTTTAATCCGTTTACCACAACTTCGTGCACATACCCGATTTAAGAAGCCTCTGTGAAAGTGAATCTCACGTTGTTCTGCTTTTTGATCAATCCCCAAATCGTTCATGCTTATTAGGTATTGGCGTAAAACGTGAGCTTGTCTTTAAAAAATCAGAGCCTGGAATCCTCGATGCGTTAGAACAATTTTCAAAGGAGGGTAACACATGGACATTTGGGTGGTTTGGCTATGATTTAAAAAACGAAATAGAAAACCTAGAGACTCGAAATACAGATTCTTTAGGGCATCCTGTACTGGCTTGGTGGGAACCGGAAATCGTTATTCAGTTTTCTGATTCCTCCGTCGAGGTTTTAAGCGGTGACATCAATGACCCCAGAACACAAGAAGCACTTCAAGCAATACACCAGAAGGGAGAGATGAAAGAAGTTGGAGGGATGGGGGACATGGTTTGGTCTTGGGATAGAAGCAAATATTTACAGGCATTCGACGATGTGAAACATCTTATCCAAAATGGAGATGTGTATGAATTAAACCTATGTATGCCCCTCAAAGGCAAAGCTTCTCCAAATGCAAGCTGGCCCCTGTTCTGCCGTTTACAAAACCTCACACAAGCTCCTTTTAGCGGATACTTACAATGCAGGTCTGCGCGTATTATGAGTGGCAGCCCAGAACGGTTTTTAAAACGTGAAGGAGACCGTTTAATGTCTCAACCGATTAAAGGCACCGTTCGAAGAGGACGTTCGGCTGAAGAAGACAATGCGCTTATCGATGCGCTTCAAAGCAGCGAAAAAGAACGCGCTGAAAATGTGATGATCGTAGACCTTGTTCGCAACGACCTAAGTCGTATCGCTCAGAAAGCAACTGTAGAAGTCACTGAGCTTTTTGGCATACATTCTTTCCAAACTGTACACCAAATGGTTTCTACCATAGAGTGCCGACTCCATAAAGACAAAGGACTTTCTGACATCTTACGCGCTACTTTCCCAATGGGATCTATGACAGGAGCACCGAAAATATCAGCCATGAAACATATAGACCGAATCGAGCTAGAAGGCAGAGGCGCCTATTCCGGTTCAATAGGCTACATATCACCTACTGGTGATTTTGACTTCAACGTTCTGATCCGATCGCTCTTCCACAATTCAAAGACAGAGATGCTCGTAGCAAATGTAGGGGGAGCAATCACTTCACTTAGCGATGCTCATGAAGAATACGAAGAATGCATGTTAAAAGCTGAAGCGATCCTGAAGGCAGTAAGCCATGAATGATTGAGTATCCTCTTG
>JAPKBK010000257.1 GCA_028823435.1 Flavobacteriales bacterium | reverse complement strand
TCACACTCTTCGGTGCAGGAATAGGACTGATGAACATCATGCTCGTTTCTGTATCTGAACGCACACGAGAAATAGGAACCCGAAAATCCTTAGGCGCAAGTATCAAAGCGATTCGAACCCAATTCTTAATAGAAGTGATTGTCATAGGACAATTAGGTGGAGCAGTAGGTATTGCACTCGGTCTGGGGCTTGGGAATCTCATTGCATCCTATTTCGAAACACCCTTTGTCATTCCCTGGGGCTGGATTGCTGTTGGGATGACACTGTGCATGATTACGAGCTTAGCCAGTGGATACTACCCTGCAAGAAAAGCATCCCTGCTCAACCCTATCGTGGCACTCGGAAGAGCATAAGTCACGAAACACCGTGTTATTAACACTTTGTAGGAATATTTCATGACAGAGATTAGTCAAACACAAAGAATGAAGCATTAATTTTGCCCCATGAATATACCAAAGGTTCGATTTACAAATGATAAATCAGGTTTTTCAAAGACGCTACGCTCTCGCGTAGACGAGTACTTTGCAGAAAATAAACTGAACAAATCCGGCGGTGGGCCTATGTTGTTTAAGTCTCTACTCATGCTCTCTCTTTACTTCATTCCATGGGCGCTTTTCACGTTCGGAGTGACTGGTGGTGGAGCTTGGTTTTGGATCGCAGAAGTAGCCATGGGATTTGGCTTAGCGGGAATAGGCTTAAACATTATGCACGACGGGAATCACAGTGCGTATAGCACAAAACCATGGATGAATAAACTCATGGGCAAAACCATTGATCTGGTAGGTGGTAATTCTGACATGTGGTGCATACAACACAACGTATTGCATCATTCATTCACGAATATCAATGGATTAGATGAAGACATCGACCCAGCCACGGTCCTTCGATTCAACCCAAATAAACCACTGTATAAGATACATCGATTCCAATATATTTATGCTTGGTTTTTCTATTGTCTCATGACTGTTTCTTGGATGATTTCGAAAGATTGGCAAGCGCTCGCGAGATACAAGAAGAAAGACCTTATCAAGACGACTGGGAAATCTACTGGCAGACTTGCAATCTACATGGTGTTTACGAAGCTCTTCTATTATTTCTATATCATTGCGCTCCCAATTATTCTCACTGACATCCCTTGGTGGACAGTCCTACTGGGATGGCTCGTGATGCACGTCGTAGGTGGATTCCTGATGGCGATTATTTTCCAACCGGCTCATGTACTAGAACATCATGTTTTTCACGATGGCGAAAAGAACATAACCTTAGAAACTGACAGACTTCAACACCAACTGCAAACGTCATCTAACTTTGGCGTGAAGTCTCGTATTTTAACTTGGCTATGTGGCGGATTGAATTACCAAATAGAACATCACCTCTTTCCAAACATGTGTCACCTACATTACAGAAAGATTGCGCCTATCGTTAAAAGGACTGCGAAGGAATTCGGACTCCCATATAGATCGGATGTATCTTTCGGACAAGCGCTGAAGCTCCATACAGCAATGCTAAAGAGCTTAGGAAGACCCGCTCCGACAGCATAGTTTTTTATTTGACGAAAGTTTTCGTACTTTTGCACCGCGTTAGAAAACGCATGCGTGTTTCATCCCTTGTCGGCACGCGCCATATTCAGACTCGGTACGTTATTCGCAAACGTTTTCTTGCGACCTTATATTTTCATCTATGTCTTTCAAAGATTTAGGCCTGAGTGATTCGATCATCGATGCCATTCAGCAACTCGGCTATGATACGCCAACACCCATTCAAGAACAAGCAATCCCAAGCGTACTAGAAGGTCGTGACCTTTTGGGAAGTGCACAAACTGGAACCGGAAAAACGGCAGCGTTTACGCTCCCTATCATCCACCTACTTGGGGAGAGACCCTCAAAATCACAGGGGAAATCAAAGCCCATTCGCGCATTAATCATAACGCCTACCCGTGAACTCGCCTCTCAAATAGACGATAACGTTAGGAATTATTGCAAAAACTCTAACCTTCGTTCTACTGTTGTATTTGGGGGAATGCCTCAAAGAAGACAGGTTGATGCGATTCGCAGAGGTGTCGATATCTTAATTGCAACACCTGGAAGATTGCTCGATTTGTGTAATCAAGGTCATATTCGCCTTGGTGACGTCGAAGTCCTCGTTCTAGATGAAGCGGACACCATGCTAGACATGGGATTCATCCACGACATTAAGAAGATTATTAAGCAATGTCCCTCAGACAGACAAACGCTCTTCTTTTCGGCGACAATGCCTGACAATATCCAGAGCCTGTCTTCTTCTATTTTGAATGACCCATTACGCATTCAAATTGCTGCGGTCAGCTCTGCTGCGGAAACGGTAGAACAAAAAGTCTTTTACGTCCGCCAATCTGATAAAAAAGATTTGCTCGTCCATCTTCTAGAAAATGATGAGATTGCAAATGCTTTGGTCTTCACAAGAACAAAATACGGCGCTGATAAAGTTGTAAGACATCTACAAAACAACAACATTCCGTCTGAAGCCATTCATGGAAACAAATCTCAACCTGCCAGAGAAAAAGC
>JAPKBK010000256.1 GCA_028823435.1 Flavobacteriales bacterium | reverse complement strand
TCTTACCTTGCGGTTATGAGAATAATTGTGACTTTTACATGTGTTGTTTTTTTTATCTCGAGTTGTTCTATAAATAAAGATCTTCTTTTTCAATCACCCAAAGGTTTTGACTACGCAGATCTTGCGTTAGCGACAACAGCAGATTATAAGCTGGCGGCCAATGACGAGTTGTCATTTCAACTTTTCCCTAACGGCGGAGAGAGACTTCTCGCCATCACAACAGGTATTTTCTCCGAGGAAAACAACAATTCAGTTTACCAAACCCGCAATATGGGTACCTATCGCATCAAACCATCCGGCCAGGTGGAATTGCCAGAGATCGGATTAATCCAGGTGTCTGATTTGACTTTGGAAGAAGCCGAAGCAGCAATCGAGAACGCTTATTCCTCCACTTACCATGACCCATATGTTTTGTTGAGTGTGACAAATAACAGGGTGTTGGTGTTTCCTGGCGAAGCGGGTCAGGCAACAGTCATTACACTTAAGAACCAAAACACCACCGTCCTTGAAGCCCTTGCGCTTGCGGGAGGTGTCCGGTCACGAGGAATCGCTTCTAAGGTAAAATTAATAAGGAATACACCTGAAGGAAGAGATGTTTACTTGCTCGACTTAAGTTCCATTGAAGGCGTGCAGGATGCATCCTTAATTGTACAAGCAAATGACATTATATATGTGAGTTCTACCCCTGATTTGGCCACAGGATTCTTGAATGAAATAACGCCCATCGTTTCTATCACTTCAACGATAGGCTTGTTGTATGCTGTATTGAGAGGCTTGTAACAATGAAAATAACGAAAACACCTATTTCTGGTCTGCTCTTGCTTCAGCCGACTGTCTTTGAAGATCAACGGGGCAGATTCGTTGAGTCTTGGAATTCGCGAGCGTTTGATCGTGCTGTAGGACGTGAAGTAAGATTCGTACAGGACAACGAAAGCGTCTCAAAAGCACATGTTCTTCGCGGGTTACATTTTCAAAACCCGCCTGCTCCACAAGGAAAACTCGTACGTGTTTCTAAGGGATCAATCCTCGATGTTGCCGTTGATTTACGTTCATCATCGGCCACATTTGGGATGCATTATGCGGTGCAGCTGGATGCAGCTTCAGGCGTGCAGTTTTGGATTCCCGAAGGCTTCGCCCATGGGTTTTTGGCGCTTGAAGCGGATACACAGGTCCAATATAAATGTACTTCTCCATACAGTCCTGAGTGTGAAAATGCGCTTTTGTGGAACGATCCAGGTTTGGGGATCGATTGGGGAGTAGAATCGCCTATTCTTTCAGATAAAGATTTAAAAGCGTCCTTGTTTCAAGATTTTAAATCGCCTTTTTAAATCGTCAGTCTTTTTTGGTTTTAAACACAGGCGCAATGTGAATAACCATTGTGTTGTTCATGACAGTATTTGATTTCTTCAAGTAACTTTATCAGTCATGCCAAACGCCATTCTCTCCACCATTGCAATTGCCGCTTCTAGCTTGCTTTTTGTAACCTCTGTATCTTCTGAAACATTGCCTTCTGTTGTCAATCAGACAGCTGTTGTCAATCCGACGGTTGTCAGTGTGTTTGTATCTCCAAATATTCCTGATGTGCTAGAACTCGCTGGAGAACGCGTGCCGATTGATGGGTTTGGCGTGAGAGAAAGTTTGGATAAGGAACTGATTGTAAATACGTACAGACACAGTTCCACCATCCTGTATTTAAAGAAATCTTCGCGTTGGTTTCCGGTCATAGAGAAGATTCTGAACGAGGAAGGGGTGCCCAATGATTTTAAATATCTCGCTGTCATTGAAAGCGGATTGAGTCAGGTGGTTTCGCCTGCAGGTGCAAGTGGATTTTGGCAGTTTATGAAAAAGACGGCACCAGAATATGGCTTGGAAGTAAGCGCTTCCGTTGACGAAAGATATGATGTTGAGAAGAGCACCCGGGCCGCATGTCATTATTTAAAGGAATCATATATACGTTTTGGGAGTTGGTCTTTGGCTGCAGCTTCATACAACATGGGACCGTATGGCGTAGAAAAGCGCCTCGATGAACAAAGCGTAGATAATTACTGGGATCTACATTTAAACAGCGAGACTGGAAGGTATGTATATCGCATGTTAGCGATCAAAGAGGTGATGAGTTCACCTGAGAAGTATGGCTTTCACATCTCATCAGAGAACCTGTATTTGCCACATGAAGTGCGGGAACTGGCGGTTTATGAAAACATCAGTAACCTGAATGATTTTGCGTTGAAAAACGGATCTAACTTGAAGGAATTGAAGGCACTGAATCCTTGGTTGAGGAAGGGGTATCTGACTGTAAAGCCAGGCAAAACTTACTTCATTTCATTGCCGAAAATCGTGACTGAATAGGCCGTCGTTCTCGGTTTCACAAGCGGCCTTTTTGAATGTTCTATTTCTTCCTTGATCACGGCTTTGGATCCAGGAGACCCAGGCGCAAAAACGTCATCCAAAGTCCTTACCGCTCCCGCTGGAACGCGTGATTCATGAAATTGTCGCAACAGACTTTCTCTCTGATTTCCCGTCACAAGTTTCTGCAGATCAGAAATGAG
>JAPKBK010000255.1 GCA_028823435.1 Flavobacteriales bacterium | reverse complement strand
TCAATGGCGGTATGGGGAGCAATGGTCTTACATCTGCACGTCACGATATGTTTGATAAAACCTTGTCAGAACGTTTCCCTGAAAGCTATGATCCTGGGACTGATTCAAAATATATATATACGGGAGATTGTGGTCTTACAGATCGCATTGAAGGTGTCCCCCTTGATGCTGGAAAGTTGGTGCTTTCTCCGACACGCACTTACGCCCCGATTGTTAAGGACTTTTTGACAGATTGGCGTGACAGTGTTCACGGCATGGTTCATTGTTCGGGAGGCGCGCAAACAAAAGTCCTTCACTTTGTAAATAATGTCCACGTCATCAAGGACAACCTTTTCCCCACTCCGGTTTTATTCAAAAAAATACAATCGGCCTCAGGGACGTCTTGGGAAGAGATGTACAAAGTGTTCAACATGGGGCACAGACTCGAAGTTTACACGTCTGAAGAGGCTGCCGAGGCATTGATTTCGATCGCTGCAGATCGTGGCGTCGACGCCAAAATCATAGGTCGTTGTGAAGCTTGTTCTCATGGCAGTGTAACGGTGTCTGGAGAACATGGTGCATTTAAGTATTCTAATTAATCATGGTAGATTTACTCGCAAAACTGGAGGCGATTAGCGACAGATTTCGCGAGGTCGAGAAATCAATCGGTGACCCTGATTTAATTGCCAACAACAATGCGTACCGAGATGCGATGCGTGAGTATAAAAGATTGGAGCCCATCGCTGAGCACACAAAGTTGTTTCGTGCAGTTTGGGATGACCTCGCTCAAGCAAAAGAATGGGCGAAATCGGATGATGCCGATTATCGTGAAATGGGGAGTGAAGAGATTTCTCCATTGCAAGCAAAGCTCGAAGAAATTGTATTGATTGCCAGAGAGATGCTTCTTCCACGTGATGAAGCAGATGACCGAGATGTGGTTCTCGAGGTCAGAGCTGGAACTGGGGGTGATGAAGCGGCGATCTTTGCGGGTGAGTTGGTCAGGATGTATTTGCGCCATGTAGAATCTAAGGGGTGGAAACATACTTTTGTTTCATCTTCTGAAGGCACCGTGGGTGGTTTTAAGGAAGCGGTCATCAATCTAAGTGGCGATGGCGTTTATGGTTGGTTGAAATTTGAAAGTGGCGTCCATAGAGTCCAAAGAGTCCCTGCAACAGAATCACAAGGAAGGGTCCATACTTCAGCTGCAACGGTCGCCATTCTCCCTGTCGCTGAAGAAGTGGATGTTGAATTGAAGGTGTCTGATTTGAGACGGGATACATATAGAGCGAGTGGGGCAGGAGGTCAGCACGTCAATAAAACCGAAAGTGCGGTGCGTTTAACCCACCTCCCTACAGGGCTCGTTGTCGAGTGTCAAGATGGGCGCTCTCAACATAAGAATCTAGAGCACGCAATGCAGGTGATGCGGACACGTCTTTTTGAAAAAGAACGTCAGAAACAGGAAGACGAACGCTCTGAAAACAGAAAGGTTCTTGTGTCATCAGGAGATCGTAGCGCAAAGATCAGAACCTATAATTTCCCTCAAGGAAGAGTCACGGATCATCGGATTGGATTTACGTCTCATGCACTCCCAGCTATTTTAGCGGGTGACTTGACGGAAGTCATTGAAGCTTTGCATCTCGCAGAAAAAGCAGAACTTTTAAAGAATTTATAAAGACGTAAAACAACCAAGTTTTGGCACGGATAAGAACACTAAATAATCGCTCTAAACTTTACGAAGCGATACTTGCAAAAAAATCTTACCTATGTGTAGGTCTTGACCCCGACCCCAATCTTATTCCAGCTTGCTTTGGCTCAGGAGTTGAAGCTGTTGAAGCGTTCTGTATGTCTATCGTTGACTGTACCCACCATGTCGCCGTTGCATATAAGCCAAACCTTGCTTTTTTTGAACCCTACGGTGCTGAAGGCTTTTCTGCGCTTGAGAGAATCATTCAAGCGATACCAGGTGAGTGTCTTGTGATCGCAGATGCCAAGCGTGGTGACATTGGCAACACCTCTCGCAAGTACGCTACAGCCATGTTTGACACCCTGGGGGCCGATGCAGTGACTGTCGCGCCCTATATGGGTGAGGATTCTGTGAGGCCGTTCACTGACCGAAAAGATCGATGGACCATACTCCTTGCCCTCACATCGAATCCTGGCGCTGACGACTTCGAGTTCCATGGTTCACCTCCATTGTTTGAGAAAGTACTGACCAAAGCATCCGAGTGGGGTACGCCTGACAACCTGATGTTTGTTGTCGGAGCAACTAGGCCAGACGTTTTATCCCGTGTAAGAGCGCTGGTGCCAGATTCATTTCTTCTTGTGCCTGGCGTCGGTGCGCAGGGAGGTGATCTCAATGCTGTGGCTTCTGCGGGTCTCAACGCTCAATGTGGCCTCCTGGTGAACTCTTCACGTGGAATATTGTATGCATCGGAGTCTCCCAAGACCAGGTCCGATTCTTCAAGCGCATCGCGATTTGAAGCAGAAAAACTGGCTTCCAAGATGGCCGTCACCCTTGGATTGTAAATCAAATCACGCCGTGTGCAAAACCTCTGCAAAAAGCTTAGGCA
>JAPKBK010000254.1 GCA_028823435.1 Flavobacteriales bacterium | reverse complement strand
GGCATTGTGTTTGTCTCCATTCGATCGCCTTCAAAGACTTTCCAATCCTCTTTTTTTGCGCGGGCCAATGGTGGCTCACCATCTTCAGTAGGCAGGTAGGCGTCTACTTTTGGAAGCGTAATGGTAACATCTTTGATCAGCCTTGGAATGTCGTCTTCGTAACAAATAGGGAAGGGTTCCCCCCAGTAGCGTTGCCTTGAGAAAACGGCATCCCTGAGTCGATAGTTTATTCTTCGCTCTCCAATCCCCTTTTCTACAAGGATGTCTATCGCGGCAGGTATTGCTGCTTTTTTTGCCAGACCGTTGAGGTTGTCAGAATTCTTTAATTTTGCGTTTTCATCAGTACAAACCCCATGTTCGGTATCGAAGCTATCGAAAATAGAGGGAATTTCTATTGAGAAATGTTGCGCAAACTTCCAATCTCGTTCATCTCCCGCTGGAACAGCCATTATCGCCCCTGTTCCATATCCCGCCAGCACGTAGTCTGCGATATAAACAGGGATCTCATGTCCAGTTAACGGATGTATCACAGATCCACCAAGTGCGATTCCTGTAATTTCTTTCTCTCCCTGGCGTTCACGTTCACTTTTACGCGAAGCAGAAACAATGTATTCTTCGACGTCTTTCTTTTGCGCATTTGAAGTGAACACTGACACGAGTTCATGTTCTGGTGCGAGGACCATAAAACTCACGCCGAAAATTGTGTCGGGGCGCGTTGTAAAGACTTCTACAACAGAATGACTCGCCTTGCCTGCGCCAGAAAACCTCAAGGAAGCGCCTTCAGAACGACCGACCCAATTTTTTTGGGCTTCTTTAATGCTGTCTGTCCAATTTAAGTCGTCAAGCGCTGAGATTAAACGATCTGCATAGGCTGAAATGCGCATCATCCACTGTCGCATACGTTTTCTCTCAACTGGATGCCCGCCTCTTTCTGACAAGCCGTCTTTGACTTCGTCATTTGCCAATACAGTTCCCAATTCGGGGCACCAATTCACTTCCGAATCAGCCAAATAGGCAAGACGGAAATGCATTAGAATCCCCTCCTGAGCTTCTTCAGACATTGAATTCCAATCTGTAGCGGTGAAGTCCCCTGAAAAGTATTCCCCAAAATGTGGGTAGCTGTTCAGCTCTAAATTCTTCCACCACTCATCATCACAAGCTGGCATAACTGAATATGTGCCGTTTTTTGAAAACGCGTCTTTTAATTCAGAAATATTTCTCGCTTTCTGGCTCTCAGTGTCGTACCAACTTTCGAAGATCATTCCGAAAATCCATTGTGTCCATCTGTAATAGGAGGGGTCTGATGTTCTCAGCTCCCGACTCCAATCAAATGAAAATCCGATTTGTTTCATTTGATCGCGGTAGCGATTGATATTCGTTTCTGTGGTAATCGATGGATGTTGACCTGTCGCAATTGCGTACTGCTCTGCAGGTAGACCAAAGCTGTCAAACCCCATGGGGTGAAGCACATTGAATCCACAGTGACGCTTATACCGTGCGATAATATCTGAGGCAATATATCCCAGGGGATGTCCCACATGCAGTCCCGCACCCGAAGGGTAGGGGAACATGTCCAAAGCATAAAACTTAGGCTTCCCAGGCGTTTCTTCTACTTTGTAGGAATTGTTAGAATTCCATACTTCTTGCCAATGCTTTTCTATGCTGCGAAAATCGTATTCCATATTGACGCGTAAAGTTACTCCTTCGCACTCAAATTTCACTCATTTTGCATGACGGAGGCAACCACACTTTATCTCAGACGTCAAATAATTGAATGTATATGACCCGTACCCCACAAACTGTGCACAGCATGGTTAAGTCTGTTCTTTGGCGAGTGCCTTCTAATGGCACTAAAAAGGAGGTTTTTTTAACTTTTGACGACGGACCACATCCCCACCTTACTCCGTGGGTAATCGAACAGTTGAAGCAGCATGGTGATTTAAAGGCGACTTTTTTCTGCGTTGGAAACCAAGCGGCAAAACATCCCGATATCATTAAGAACTTAAGGAATGCTGGGCATGAAGTGGCGAATCACAGCCAAGGACATGAGAGTGGCTGGTCAACATCAAATAAATCCTATTTAAGGAGCTTTCTGGAATGTGAAGAAGAATTGGGTCTAACAAGTAGGTTCCGGCCTCCGTATGGCCGCATTACTCCTAATCAAGCTCGCGCGCTCTCGACGAGAACTCAGGTTGTCATGTGGGATGTGCTTTCAGGAGATTTCGATAGATCTCGTTCTGGGGTAGATTGTTTAAAATCGTTACAGAAACTCACTCGTCCAGGGTCAATTGTCGTTTTTCACGACAGCGAAAAAGCGGCCCCCAGATTGCTTTACGCACTTCCCGAATATCTCAAATGGCTTAAAAAGGAGGGGTATACTGTTCAGGCACTGCCCGAAAAAACAGAAATCAGTAAGTCAACAAAATGGAGTGGCGGACATTCTTCTCAAGCGAAAGTAGGTCTTACGGACAGCCTCTAAAACAGTCTCTTTAGTCTTCGGACGCTTCACGCAACATCTTCAACTTCGCTTTCATTTCATCAATTTCACGCTTGTAGC
>JAPKBK010000044.1 GCA_028823435.1 Flavobacteriales bacterium | reverse complement strand
ATCGGCCAAAAAGTCTTAAAATGGTTTGGTGTCATGCGTCCAATAGACCTAGATACCTATTAAATGAGGTACTTTTGCACCCAAAAGAATAATTCATGTCTCCATTGTTAGAAAAAGCCCTGAGGTTACTTGCAGGTATCCTAATCCTAAGTGTGGGATTCTTTGTAATGCAGGGTTTAATTGGGATGAAGCAGTCCCCAAGTGTTACGCTTCCGGAGACAATGGCGAGACCAGTTCGGACGACTGTCGTGTTAAATTCGGAAGTCACACCGAAAGTGCCTGTGGAAGGTCGTGTTCAGGCTTGGAATAGAATCGATCTGTTTGCAGAAGTAAACGGCGTCTTGAGTCTGACGGGCGAGGATTTTCGTGAGGGTAAATCCTTTAAGGATGGAGAAATCATTTTAAATCTGGATGATTCCGAATCAAGATCAAACCTTAAAAGTGCACGATCTATCTACTTACAACTGGTAACGGGTATGCTTGCCAGCATTCAAGTAGATTTTCCGGAAAGAATTGAGGATTGGGAACAGTATGTAGAAAGCATCGATGTCACAAAATCGTTGCCATCACTCCCCGCTCCAGAAAGTAAGAGAGAAGAATATTTCATTGTAAATCGAGGCGTACAAGCCAGCTTTTACAGTATAAAAGCCTCGGAGGAGCGGGTGTCTAAATTCACTGTTAGAGCACCTTTTGATGGTTTTGTAGCGCAAGCTTTGGTCAAACCAGGCTCCCTAGTAAGGGCGGGCCAGCCCTTGGGACTTTTTGTAGGAACGGATATGTATGAAATTCAAACAGCGGTCCACTCAAGGTATTTAGCAACGGTAAAAGTGGGAGATAAGGTGCGCTTTAATGACGAGAATGACATTGTAGTTGCGGAAGGGAAGGTTGATCGTATCGCAGGCAATGTGAATGCCTCCACTCAGTCAGCAACCGTTTTTTGTAAAGTTCGAGCCTCTTCAAATGGTCAAGACCAAATGCGTGATGGCAGATATCTTTCAGGTTTTATTGAGTCCTCAGAGATTCAAAATGCGTTTGAAATTCAGATGAACCTGATCGATGGTGAAGAAAAAGTGTTTGTAATCAACTCAAACAAACTCGATAAAATGTCTGTCGTGCAGGAATTTCGATCCATTGAAACAGCGATCGTAAGTGGCATGCCAAACGGAACGCTGATTCTGTCAGACCCTATTTCAGGCGCTTATCTTGGTATGCCAGTTTCTGTTGCCGAAAGCATCGCCGAGTAATGAGACACGTCATTAAATTTTTCGTCCAACACCATATCGTTGGGGACTTATTGATGTTTGCAATCTTGGTTTCTGGATTCGTTGGCATGTCGAGTTTAAGATCTAATTTCTTTCCAGAAGTTGATTCGAAAATAGTTGTTATTCAAGTTGTATACCCTGGTTCTTCTCCTGAAGAAATAGAGAAGGGAATCGTTGCGAAAATCGAGGAAAATCTCCAAGGTGTCGCAAATATTGATCTTGTCACTTCAACATGCATAGAAAATGCAGGGAGTATTGTTGTCGAGGTCAAACAAGCAAATAAAACCGACCAAGCGCTTCAAGATGTTAAAAACGCAGTAGATCGGATTGCTTCATTTCCTGTAGGTATGGAGCCGCCTATTATCTTTAAACAGGACCCAGAAAATGTCGCCATTATTTTAGCTGTTTCTGGTGTTGATGATTTGTATTTACTTAAAAAAACAGCGCGAAAAATTGAAGAGGATTTAAGGTCTTCAGATGGCATCTCTCAGATCCTTCTTTCTGGATTTCCGGAAGAAGAAATTGAAATTTCAGTCAGGGATGACAGATTAAGTGAGTTGGGGATTACTGTCGCTCAAGTTGCTCAAGCTGTTCGGAATACAAATATTGAAACAACGGGTGGTAGAATTAAGACCGACAAGGAGGAGTTAATTGTGAGGGGCAGGTTTAAGGATTACTCGGCTGAAGACTTAAATGACATTGTTGTCAGAGCGGACAGAGATGGCAGGATAATTCGTCTTTCAGATGTCGCAGAAGTTAGAAATCGTTGGGCAGACAACGACCCCTCAAGGAATTGGTACAACGGCAACCCCTCAGTGAGTATTACTGTAAATAGCTTGAACTCTGAGTCCATTTTGGACGTCACCGAGTATGTACGTGCATATACTGAAGCGTTTAATGAACGGGAAGATATTCTTGAAATAAATGTCGTGAGAGACCAATCTGTCGTGCTCAATCAACGGATTGATCTGCTTGTAAATAATGGCATAATAGGGTTTCTTCTTGTGTTGTTATTTTTGGCATTGTTTCTCAATCTGCGTCTTGCGTTTTGGGTGGCTCTGGCAATTCCAGTTTCTTTTGCCGGAATGTTCATGTTTGCAAACATGGCCGGTATTACCATTAACGTCGTGAGCTTATTTGGGATGATTCTCGTGATAGGAATACTGGTCGATGACGGCATCGTCATTGCCGAAAATATTTATAGAAAATTCGAGCGCGGATATTCAAGAATGGATGCAACTGTGGAGGGTACCATGGAAGTATTGCCCGCTGTTTTTTCAGCCATTGTGACGACAGTGATTGCCTTTTCTGCGTTCTTTTATATCGAGGGAAAGCTGGGAGACATTTTCCAGGATATGGCCACCGTCATAATCTTGACATTAATATTCTCTCTCATCGAGGGCGCATTTATTCTCCCTGCGCATGTTGGAAACTCTAAGGCCCTAAGGCGAGAGTTCAAGCCCAACAAACTTGAACGCGGAATGCGCACATTTCTCAATGGATTTAGAGATAAACTTTATGCGCCTGTTCTTAAGTTCACACTAGATAAGCCTTGGATTTCATTTTCAGTGATCGCCTCTATTTTTCTTATTTCTGTGCCAGGACTTATTGGTGGTGGATTTGTAAGGACAACGTTCTTTCCATTCATTGAAGGTGACTTTCTGACGATTAACCTAAATATGCAGTCAGGTACACGGGAGGATATTACGCTTGAGCAATTGAACAGAATTGAAGCGGCTGTTTGGGAGGTAAATGAGGCGTACAATGCTGACAGAACAGACAGTCTAGAAATTGTGCTTGCCATAGATAAAAAAATAGGCCCTGCTTCTCATACAGGCTCCTTATATGTTCAGCTTTTGGACGGAGAAAACAGAGGCGTTATGAGTACAGATGTCAGTGCGAGGATACGTGAGAAAGTGGGTGTTGTTTATGGGGCTGAGAATTTAAATTTCACAGCGTTTTCACCATTTGGAAGAGCGGTGTCGGTTTCTCTTTTAGGCAATGATCTTGAAACATTAGAATTGGCCACACGCGAGCTGAAAGTAGAGATGAATAAGCGCGATGACATTAAAGATGTGACTGACAGCAATCAGGCGGGCCTTCAGGAAATTAGTGTAACCTTGCTGCCTCGTGCCTATCAGTTGGGGTTCAATGAACAAGAGCTTTTGGCCCAAATTCGTCAAGCATTTTTTGGACAAGAGGTCCAAAGATTACAACGTGGACGAGACGAAGTGAGGGTGTGGGTAAGACTTGATGAACGTGACAGAGCGTCCATTGGGTCTTTGGAGAATTTCAAACTTAGGACAGTAAATGGAGATGAAATTCCATTTACAGAAGTGTGTAAAATAAACGTCGAACGTGGCGTAACAGCGATCAATCGGATTTACGGTCAACGTGAGGTAAAAGTGAGTGCGGACCTGTCTGGGCCCAAAGCAAGTGCGACAGATGTTAACGACGAGCTCAAGGGAGTGATTATCCCACAAATTCTGGCACGCTACCCTTCGGTAACTGCGAGTTATGAGGGTCAAAACCGAGAGGTGATGAAATCTCAAAATTCCATTAAAAAAGTGATGCCGCTCATTTTTGCCCTGATGTTTTTTGTGATCGTATTAACTTTTAGATCCCCACTCCAAGGAATGGCTGTATTTGGTCTGATTCCTTTTGGTTTGGTCGGTATCAGTATTGGACATTGGCTCCTTGATGCCCAAATTAGTTTATTCTCTGTGCTTGGCATGCTCGCTTTAATAGGAATACTTGTGAATGATGCATTGGTATTTGTTGCAGCATATAACAGTTACTTGAAAGATGGTTTGACCGTAAGAGAAGCGATATGGGAATCGGGAATGAATAGGTTTCGTCCGATTATCCTCACTTCAGTGACCACTGTTGCTGGACTTGCGCCACTTATGCTCAATAAGAGTTTCCAGGCTCAATTTCTTATTCCGATGGCCATTTCAGTGGCATTCGGCTTGCTGTTTGTGACGGTCATTATTTTGATATTGCTGCCCATCTACTTACAATGGATTAACCCGTTACATAGAACCTGGATTTGGATTAGTGATGGCAGATGGCTGAAATCTCTCGATGCTGAACCCGCAATTCGAGAACAGCATCTCAATGCAGAATTGGAATCTGAAAGTTCAACACCTCTTGATTTTATTGAGAAATGACAAAAGCAATCCAACTCACAACGCTTTTATTTGCAGCATCTTTTTTTGCAAATCCCCTCAGCACGCAAGCACAATTGACTTCTGCCGCTCCCTTGAGCCTGAAGCAGGCAATGAGCAGATCTCTTGAATCAAACTTTGGCATTCGCACAGCGCGTTTACGTACGGAGATTTCTTCCGTCAATAACAGTTGGGGTGCATCAGGAGCGCTCCCCTCTCTTGCGACGTCAATTGCGGGTTCCTCAGCAATCTCAGACCAAACCAGAAACCCCACATCATTTCTTCAAGAAGTTATCGAATCAGAAAGCATAAACGCTTCCCTCAATCTCAACTGGACTCTTTTTGACGGCTTAGGGATGTATGCTTCAAAAACAAGACTTGAGCTCTTGGAGGCACAATCTTCAGGTCAAGCTTATTTGATCATTGAACAAACAGTAGAGGCCGTTGATGTAGCCTATCACAACGTTTTGCTTCAAACTGAGCTATTGCATGTACTCGCAGAATCGATGTCACTCAGTCGTGACAGGTTGCGCGAAATCAAGTGGAGTGAATCTTATGGGGCTGCGGGCACCTTTGATAGGCTGCAATTTGAGAATGCGATTCTTGCCGACAGTACCTCCTGGCTTAAACAAGATGTCGCAGTGAAATCCTCTCTCAGGAATCTCAATCTATTAATGGGAGATTTCGAAGATACCATGTGGGTCCTCACAGACGAAATGAGTGCCCCTCCCTCATTGCCGAGCTCAGTAGATGTAAGCGCTGCAGTTCTTGAAGACAATACGCGTGTGCAAAATGCGCTTATTTCCGAAAACATTGCCCATCAGGGGGTCAAACAGGCCCAAGCGTTTCTTTATCCCGTGGTCGGATTTAATGCCTCCTTCTCTGACGCAGCATCACGGGGATCGTTTGGCGAGTTCTCGGGATCCGCTCGTTCAGTAAACACATCAGCATTTCTAACACTTAACTTCAATCTCTTTAATGGTGGAGCAACACGTCGTGCAATCTCCTCAGCGAAAATCCAAGCTGACATTGCCGCCATTGATCAGGAAGAAGCGATGAAGCAAGCGGGCGTTTTGTCACGCAATGCTTATGACAAATACACCTTAGGTGTCTCCGTGTATAATTTGAGTGTGAAGTCGACCCAAAACGCGTTAACCTCCCTTGAAATCGCTGAGACATCATATAAAAATGGTGTCATAAATGCCCTTGACTATCGGACTTTAGAGATTGCCCTGCAGCGCGCCAGAGTCAACGAGTTGAACGCATTGTTTGTTTGGCGTGGTGCTTACATCGAAGTATCCAGACTTATGGGTGCACTTCGCGCGCCATTGTTGTCAGAATAAATGAACCACTGCGTCACAGGAATGCTTTTTTAAAGTCCTGAGATTGCCAATAGGCTTTCGCGTTGTGCGTCACGCAAATCCGCTGTGACCATTTCGGCACACATATCCTTCCATGGTGTTGTTGCTTTCCAACCGAGTTTTGAGAATGCTTTTGACGCGTCTCCAACGAGCGTGTCAACTTCTGCCGGTCTGTAATACCGAGGGTCTATTTTTACTAAAACAGCACCCGATTTCGAACACACGCCTTCTTCGTTCGCCCCTTCACCTTGCCATTTCAGCGTGACACCCGTCTCCTCGAATGCGTGTTGGGTGAAATCACGTACCGAAATTTGAGTACCTGTAGCGAGGACGTAGTCATCAGAGACATCTTGTTGTAACATTCTCCACATCCCTTCAACGAAATCTCGGGCGTGTCCCCAATCTCGGCGCGCATTTAGGTTGCCTAAGTAAAGACATGATTCAAGTTCCATTTTAATTCTTGACGCAGCGCGAGTGATTTTACGGGTCACAAAAGTTTCCCCTCGTATTGGGCTTTCGTGGTTGAAAAGTATCCCGTTACTTGCGTGTATTCCGTAGGCTTCTCGGTAGTTTTTTACAATCCAATAGGCGTACAATTTGGCAACACCATAGGGTGAACGTGGATAAAAAGGAGTGGTTTCTCGTTGAGGCGTTTCTTGAACTTTGCCAAACAATTCAGAAGTGCTTGCTTGGTAAAAACGACACGTTTTTTCAAGACCCAAAATCCGAATTGCCTCGAGAAGACGAAGCGTGCCAAGAGAATCTACATCTGCAGTGTATTCAGGTGTCTCAAAACTCACTTGGACATGGCTTTGGGCTGCAAGATTATAAATTTCATCTGGCTGCACCTCTTGTACTATTCTGATCAAATTAGAGGAGTCAGTCATGTCTCCATAATGGAGTTTGAGTTTCACATCTTTTTCGTGTGGATCTTGATACAGATGATCAATGCGGCTCGTGTTAAAAGAAGAAGCCCGACGCTTTATGCCGTGTACTTCGTATCCTTTCCCCAAAAGTAATTCGGCAAGATAAGCGCCATCTTGACCTGTGATCCCCGTAATAAGTGCACGTTTTACCATAGTCTGCAAGTTAGTTAATAAGCTGTTTTATGAGAAACGAAATACACATAGATTATTGAAGGTCAAAGTCTTGAGATTTCACATGTCTGAAGTAAGCGCCTTCCGTTTTCATGAGGTCGACATGGGTGCCGTTTTCAACGATTTCACCATCGATAAGAACAAGGATACGGTCTGCGTTTTTTATTGTGCTTAGCCTGTGGGCGATGACTAAGGTGCTCCGGTCTTTCATGAGTTCCTCTAGCGCTGCTTGAACTTCTTTTTCCGAGACGCTGTCTAATGCGCTGGTCGCTTCATCGAGTATCAGGATATCGGGATCTCTAAGAATGGCACGTGCGATAGCGATTCTTTGGCGTTGCCCCCCCGAAAGTTGTATGCCACGTTCCCCCACCAAGGTCTGAAAACCTTCTGGAAAGGATTCGATAAATTCCAGTGCATGCGCCCTTTTTGCGGCTTCCGTAATCTCTTCGTCTGAAGCGTCGAGTTTTCCATAAGCGATGTTTCCCCTGATATCGTCCCCAAATAAGATAACCTCTTGAGGCACATATGCGATGCGTTTTCGGAATCCCCGAAGTTCCATAGTTGTGACGTCCTCTCCATCAATTGAGATTCTGCCAGAGACAGGTTGTTCAAATCGAAGCAACAAAGAAGCCACCGTTGACTTCCCCGCGCCACTGGGGCCTACAAGTGCGACTTGTTCCCCTGCTTTTATCTCTAGTGATAAATCTTGCAGAATTGTCAGGTCTTTTCTTGAATTGTAGAAGAATTTGACCTTCTCAAATTTAATTGATTTCCTTAAATCGTATGTGGTGACTTCTTCTTCGAGACCTTCTAATTCACGTTTTTCTTTGAGTAACTCCATGAGAGAATCGATTGCGCCAAGTCCTTTTTGGACGACGCCGAAAAGGCTCGCAAGCCCCCCGACGCTTCCTGCAACAAGCCCTGTCATGAGAAGAAAAGTGAAAAAATGTTCTGAAGCTAAGTCTCCAGATTGCATTAAAGCAGCGCCTTTAAATATAACGAGCGTAATCGCTCCAAAGATGAATAAGATGATGAAACTTGCAAAAGCACCACGTCCCATCGCTCCTTTCATTGCTAGCTGTCGAACAGTCTTGATGCTCCCCGTGTAACGTTTGCGCTCATACCATTCATTTGCAAAGGCCTTGACGTTGACGATTCCCGTCAGAACTTCTTGAACAATGACATTGGAAGATGCTATTTCATCCTGTGTTTCTTTTGAAAGTCGTTTGATGAATTTCCCAAAAAAGATTGCCACTAGAATAACAACAGGCAAAGTTGCGAGCATCATTAGGGTTAAATCGACAGAGAAATAGGAGAGCGCTGCAACGCCTCCAAACAGGATAATGGTTTGACGTATCAGCTCCGCCAAAGTGATCGTGAACGTATCCTGTATGGATGTTATGTCTGCCGAAATACGGCTGTTAACATCCCCCACACGTCTGTCATGATAAAAATCCATAGGCATGCTTATCACGGCCTCGAAGGTATCTCGACGCATGGTCAGCATCATTTTTTCAGTCATATTCGCAAAATGGTAAACACGTAAGAAACTCAGTGATGCTTGGATGATAAGTACAATTGCAATCGTCCATCCGATGGATTCTAGATTCTGAAGATCCAGACCGCCAAACACCTCACCTTCGAACTCTGTTTCAACGTCACTTTCCGAGCCTCCCATGATGCCTACGCCACCTAATTGTCCCCACAATCGTGTGACGAAAAGCGTTAAAATACTAGATATTGAAATTAATATTATCCCAAAAGCAAAGCCATATTTGTGAGGCCTTAGGTATGGCCACATTTGTTTAAATCCACGTAAATCGGCTATTTTAAACCGATTCTTTTTAGGCTCTTCCGTCTCCTTTGTATTTTCCCTCTTCATTAGCGCGAATTTAGCACTTAAAATAGGGTTGTAAGAATAGAAAGAGTTTACTATCTTTGCCCTCCTCTTTAAAGGGAAAAATAGAAATCATGCCAAAAAGAACATTTCAACCTTCAGTTCGTAAGCGCCGTAACAAGCATGGCTTTAGAAAGCGCATGGCTTCTTCAAATGGCAGAAATGTGCTTAATGCACGTCGCCGCAAAGGCCGTGCGAAACTCAGTGTTTCTACAGAACGTCGTCACAAAGGTATTGAGCGTTAGATCGCATTCTCTGAACGGTGTCCGTTCAGACTTATTATTTCAACAAGGGAATCCATTTGGGTTCCCTTGTTGCTTCTAGTCCCTATAGTCCCCACGATACTCTTTAAAAAGGACCCAGCGCAACGACGATTTTATCCTCCCGATAAATCTTCCAATTGTAACCAGAACCTTGAACAAGGTCCTCGTTTTCGTTGTCAAAATCGACTTTGAGATCTTTTTTAAAATCCAGGAGTGGTCCCAGTGCTTTATACATGGCTTCTTTACAAGCCCACACTTCAGCCAACCTTCCAGTCTGGATTTCCTCATCTCGCATCACTCTATGCGCAATCCGTTTTATTCTCAAATCCGCTTTCAATACAATATCTACACCTATTTTTTCTACTTCTCGAGATAGAATAACCGCAGCATAGGCTATCCCACCTTCTTCTATTTTGTCTATCGTGTGACTTATAGATATTGAAAGGACACTTTTTTTTGCATTTTCAAAAAGAAGAGGCGCCCCCGTTTCCGCATGGTGAAGATGCCAATTGTCTTCACGCAAAAGATCTGAAATACACTGCACTACTGCATAAAGCTCAGCTATTTTACCAGCAGACAAATGATGTATATCTCGTTTAGGATAGTGAGTTGTCACAATTTTAACAACCGCTTCACTGATGACTTCATCAATAATGACTTGTCTGACAGCAAGGCCTATTGTTTTATCATGTTTCATGGTCGACATGTTGCGAAGGTAGCCTTCTATTTCGTAAATTTGTATCATGAATTCAACAGAAACACAAGTGCTCCCATACAAGGTTAAAGATATAAGCTTAGCAGAATGGGGTAGAAAAGAAATTCGTTTGGCTGAGGCTGAAATGCCAGGTCTTATGGCTATTAGAAAAGAATACGGCCCTTCTAAGCCACTTAAAGGCGCAAGAATAGCTGGGTGTTTACACATGACCATTCAGACCGCGGTATTGATTGAAACACTTACAGAATTAGGTGCGGAAGTTCAATGGTCTTCATGTAACATCTTTTCTACTCAGGATCATGCAGCTGCAGCCATTGCTGTCACTGGAGTTCCGGTGTTTGCTTGGAAGGGGTTGACAGAAGAAGAGTTCGATTGGTGTATTGACGCTACTTTAAGATTCGGTGAAGATCGCAAGCCTTTAAACCTGATCCTAGATGACGGAGGTGATCTGACGAATATGGTTCTAGATCAATATCCTGAAATGTCAGATGGCATTAAAGGAATTTCGGAGGAAACAACGACTGGCGTACTTCGTTTGTATGATCGTGTAAAAAATGGCTCACTTACGATGCCTGCGATCAATATTAACGATTCAGTCACAAAGTCTAAATTCGACAATAAATATGGTTGTCGTGAGTCTTTGGTCGACGCTATACGGAGAGCGACTGACGTGATGATGGCTGGAAAAATTGCCGTCGTTGCTGGATTTGGTGATGTGGGTAAAGGTTCAGCGGAATCACTTAGAAATGCAGGTTGCCGCGTCATCGTTAGCGAAATTGATCCTATTTGTGCGCTTCAAGCTGCCATGGAAGGATATGAAGTGAAACCTATGCTGGACGCGTGTGCTGAATCTGATATTGTTGTCACCGCAACAGGAAATAAGGACATCATCACATCAGCTCACTTTGAGAATA
>JAPKBK010000043.1 GCA_028823435.1 Flavobacteriales bacterium | reverse complement strand
TCTCCGTTGCAGTAGAAAGATACCTTATCGGACTAGATCACATGTCAGGGTATCTGGGTGAACTCAACCCCTACACAGGAGAAGATGGCGCCATATTTGATCTTGACAGAGCATTATTTAACGGACTTTCAGACTGTATCAGTCAGCTTGAAATTTCAAGCGAAGATGAATTGTCCGAAATCGCCATTTCCCTTGACAACGGATATACAGGGGAGTTCCCAGTGACAGTCACTTCTAATGGCAAAGTTGCAGCTGGGATTTCTCTGAGTTACAAGTACAATCGGGGGACAATCCCCGCAAGAGGAAGCACAGTAACGTCAGGGAACGGAAAAGCCATCATTGTCATGAATGGGTTCGATCCAGGGACGACAAGGAGCGAATTAATCATCGAAGTCAATCTGGCCTCACTTAAGTCGATTTTATCATCCACAAGTCCATTGGCTCCTCTCGTTAAAGGTTTGAAATCTACACCTCTGAGATTACCCATTAAGCTAGAATCGCCTAAAGTTAGAGTTGTGGGAGACGAGTTGATGTTTGGCATCAAAAAAGATAAAAATACTTTCATTGCAGCACTCCGGGCAGCGATGTCTGAACAAGGCGTAGAAATTGTAGAAGGGTCATATTCCGGCTCAGACGCGCTTACACTTAGGGTATACGCTGACACAAAAGCCGGTGGCGACGGGTCTGGGTTTTACACTGCATACTTCAATGCCACTTTAGAATTGCTCGACACTGATCAGAAGCTGGTCATGGCGAGAGACTTTGAGAGAATCAAAGGTGTGCAACTCGACACAAATCGGGCAGGAGATGAAGCCTATCGAAAAGCAATAAATAAAATCCGGGGACGGTTTATCGACTCATTTATTAATGCACTGTATCAATAGAATTTTGTATTTTGGCACAATATCTGCTTACTACCTTTCACAAGAATGAAATTAAATCTTAAATCAATATCGTTTACCATGAAAAACATTCATTTTATATTAATCGCAACAGCTGCAATAACCACAGCTCTAACAGGGTGCAAGACGACGCAAGGAATTACACCTGCTCAAAATGGCGAAACCGTAATCATCGAATATTGCGCTGGATCGGAATACGAAAGTAGCTCTGAATATTTCCGTGCATCAGGTTCCGCGACTTCTCCAGACAGAGAAATTGCTAAGAAAATGGCAAAAAACAATGTACGTGCTGATTTGGGCGGAATGATTGGTGTGACCGTTTCTGCAGTTGCAGAAAACCATGTCAACCAAACATCATATGGTGACAAAGATCAAACGACAGGTGTGTTTAACGAGATCGCGAATACAACTGTAAAAGAGACGTTACGAGGCGCTGTTCCAATCTGTGAAAAACTCACACAAAGGGCAGACGGAAAGTTTGTCTTTTATATCGCATATGAACTTAGTGGCGAACAAATTTCTGCAGCATATAGTGAGCGTCTATCTAATGACGAACGCATTATGGCAGAATTTAACTACGAGAACTTTAAGGAGACTTTTAACGCAGAAATGGCGAAACGCCAGTAGTCTAGGCTTAGCGTTTTTGAGCGTTTAACCAGTTACACAGCATCACCCTTCCATCTGGGGTGAGAACAGATTCAGGATGGAATTGGAAGCCCGAAATGGGCAGGGATTTGTGCCTTAGGGCCAAAATCATTCCCTGTTCAGTTCGGGCTTCTACCATCAGGACTTGAGGAAAAGCGTCCTCCTTTGCAACCCAGCTGTGGTAATGTGCCACTTCACATGGGAAATTTACGTTGTCAAAAAGCCCGAGTTTCTGGTCATAGTTGTCAGATAAAACCATTCTACCTACGCGGCCGTGCAATACTTTGGGCAGATTCTCCAACTCCCCACCGAAATATTCAACAATCGCTTGAAACCCGAGACATACACCCAAAACAGGCTTCTTGCTCTTGACACAGAAGTCCAGCACTGCCATCAACATAGGCGCCTGTGAGGGCATCCCCGAACCAGGAGAAAGGACAACTGCCACGAACTGAGATAAGAACGCGCTTCGTTCCTTTTCACCAACGGGGAGCTCCTCTGCCCTTGCAACCACAACATCCGCGCCCGCTCTTTCGAGGTCGTGAGATAGATTCCAGGTGAAAGAATCGTGATTATCGAATAGAAGTATATGCATTTGCGGAAAATGTTCCCTTAATTAGCAGCAAAGATATTCTTAAAGACATTTCAATGAAAAACCATTTACACTCCGAAGATGCTGCAAAGCCTTTAGCGTCATATTCTCAAGCGGTTAGAGCAGGAGAATTGGTTTTTGTAAGCGGCTGTATACCCCAGAATCCCGACACAAGCGAACTTGTTTCTGATTCAATTGAAAATGCTACAGCTCAGTGTTTAGAAAACGTAAGAATGATTCTTAAGGGTGCAGGTTTGGGATTTGAAAACATTGTGAAGGCGTCCGTATTTATGATCAATTCCGACGATTACATGGGGATGGATCAAGTGTATGCATCTACACTCCCCAAACCATACCCAGCGCGTGAGGCGATTTTTGTGGCGGGGCTTCCCAAAGGCGCCATCGTCGAAATCAGTGTCATCGCAAAAGTGAATTAAAAAAGGAAGTCGCCGTTTCCTCCCCTCGTTTCTATTTTAATATCCTTGAGGAGCGCAGATTTAATGTTGAGCTTGAGCGCAAAACTTTGTCTCGTTCCGAAAGGAATCCAATTAAAAGTAAACTCCCAACAGTGTAAATCCCAGCGTACATTTATTGCAGTAGGCGTAAATTCTCGGTATTTGATGTCATAGCCGGTTTGGACAGCCAGGTCCCATTTTGAGAACAACTTCACGCCGCCCCTCATCGCTATCCCGTGACGGATGGAAGTCGTGTCAGATTGCTGAGAGGTGTCGAAAACACGGTTGAGGTTCATCGTATAATCTAACCTCATATTCCAGGGATATCCGCCATCATCGCCCCCATTAAAAGTAGTCCCGATAGCAGCTGTCGCCCTTTTCAACCGAAGGGGATTGGTGTTTTTCGTACTTGCGAGAAAAGCTGATATTTCTGTTCCCAAAGAATCACGTTTATACGCCGAATGAGTCATCGTAACATTGAGATTCACCTTGTTAAATAAACTCGTGAACCCCCGCGAAGAAATGTCTGAAAGCTGCAATGAATCCGCGAGGAAATTATAGCTTGCAGATGATGTGAAACTGTCAATAATTTTCACCTTTTTAATGTCACCTGATTCTGAGTCAATTATTTTTGCTTCTAAGTTTTGGCCTAAAGAGAAATTCATGGCGCCAGATTCACGAAGATCTAAAGGGGTGAAACGACTGAGCTCCCAAGGGTTCCATGTGACCTCCTGATCATCTAAGGTGATGACTTGTGTGCGTGTTCGTTCAGGCGTATAACTCAAGGAAACACTGGGAGAGAGAACATGTCGAATTGCTTGAATACGGCTGTTCTTTCCAAAGGAGAACATGCCATAAAACCTCGTATTCGCACTTAATGAAGCACGCCAATCCCGGTCTGAGGAAAATCCCCCAAGCGTGTCATTCAATTCGATGATATTTCCTTCCGTGTCAACCACAAGTGATTTATTCAGTTGCGAGAACGACATGAACTCGTCATATTGAAATGAAGGTGCGAATGTCAGAAAACCGAGTGAACTACTTGAAGAAGCAGAAACACTATGTTTCAGACCGTTTGAAATACGCAAGTCACTGAAATCGAATGCAGCCAGAGACGAGTCTGCAATCTCTGCAATATTCTCGAATCGAGAGCTGTAGCTCACGGAAACGCCATCGAGTAATTTAATGCGTCCTTTTTCAATTCCCAGGAGATCACTGAAAGAACGCCGCCCCATCGTGAGCGCAGCAGAAGGGAGTGTGACGCTTACATTTCCAGTGACAGAGTTCTGAGAATGTCGGGCGCTCGTCGTCAGTGAAAATGGTGCGCGGGGAGACGTATAACTCCACTGAATACTAGATTGAAAAGTATTCGACAAGTAGTCCTCCATTGAGGCGTTTAAGTTTTCTTGGAAAATATCTGTGGAGCCGAAATTTAATGACGCTGAAAACCTTTGATTGGGACGTGCTTTGGGATCTTGCGTATGCGACCATCTTACAAAAAAGTTGTTTTCAGCAGCAAAGCCTGGACGCTCTCGGAAACCAGTTACTCTTCTGTTATAACTCAGGGTGAAATTACCGTTTGAGCGGTACCGATAATTGTATTGGGAAATGTTTTTTACGGCCCAGCTCCCCCCTGAATAGACATCGAATAAAAACCGCGTGTCCATGTTGTCTCCAATAGGCAAGTAATACCCAATATCCTTCAAAAAGAATCCGAGACTCCCTCCATCGCCATAACTCGGAAGAAGCAAGCCATGAGCACGCTTTTCATTGTTGAGTGGAAACCACGCAAAAGGAAGGGCAAACGGTGTAGGAATCTTTCTAAATTTTAAATACAATGGGCCCGAAACAACTTTGTCGTCTGGATAAAGAATCGCCTTTGTAAGGTGAAAATGAAAATGAGGATTGTCAGCGTCACATGTTGTGAATTTGCCACCTAAAACATGGATTTGATCGCCAGGCAGACGCTTTGAATTTTCTGCATGAAAAACAATCTCACCCTCTGAAGTCACAGCGTGATGACTGTATCCTTTCTGTGTATTGAAATTATAGCACAATTGATCTTGGGTAAAAACAGATCCGCCTTGTTTAAATATCGGTCGGCCTGTCCAATTTCCAAGAGAATCCTGCGTTCCATAGGCACAAGCCTCTCTTAAATCAGTCTTATACACAACCCTGTCAGCCGTGAGTTCAATATCGCCACTTGTCACTTTTACATCGCCATACAACAGCACCAAATTACTGTCCGCAATCATCACTATGCTATCAGAAGCAGTATATGACAGGTCGTTTTCTTGCCCCCAAACCTCACCATTTTTCAACATAAACAATAGGAAAAGGAAGAACATCCCTTTCCCTAAATCCCGTATATGTGGTTTATTTTCGCGGTAATACATGAAGCATCTTAAACAACCCTCAAAGCTACTTAAACCAGCGGTTCTTGCCCTAGCAATTGTTGCCGTTTTCGTTTCGGGTGCGTTTACACCTCTAGAACCAGCAATGGTAGTGGTTATTGACGCAGGACATGGCGGGAAAGATCCTGGAAATTTGGGGACCGGTAGATATTCACTCACTGAAAAAGATGTCACATTAGATGTTTCGAATAAACTCGCAGAATACATAACAGATAAAATGCCCGATGTGAAAGTTATACTCACAAGGACAGATGACTCTTTTCCCAAACTCAGTTCGCGCGTTAAAATTGCCAACGACGCCGAAGCTGACGTTTTTATTTCCATTCACTGTGATGCATTTACCACAGAAAATGCGCGAGGCTGTGGAACATATGTCATGGGAATGCACAAAACGGAGGAGAGCTTGAACAGCGCTATGCGAGAAAATGCCAGCATCTTCAAAGAGGACAATTATGAAGACAATTACGACGGGTTTAATCCAAATGATCCTGACACATACATCGCGCTATCACTGCGCCAAAATGTATTTCTTGACAACTCGTTGCAACTTGGTTCGCTTATTCAAAATCAATTTCGAGATAAAGTAGGAAGAAAAGATCGTGGGGTCAGACAAGCAGGCTACTATGTGATTTCATTTACATCAATGCCGAGTGTGTTGGTTGAGTTGGGATTCCTTACAAATCCAAACGAAGAAGATTTTCTACAGAGTGAAGACGGCAGAACATATATGGCATCTGCCCTTTTTCGAGCGTTTCGCGACTACCGAGACATTCACAAACCCCTAAACACTGACAAACCTGTCAAGGAATCTGAGAAAGAAACGAAGCCGCAACACACTGACGGAATAACGTTTAGCGTACAGATTGCATCTTCCCCAATAGAACTTGATAAAAGTGACCCTGTTTTTAGAGGTCTACAAAACGTAGACATGTACCTTAGTGGCGGTCAATACAAATACACGACGGGTTTGTTTGTTGATTCTGAGGATGCTCACATTAAAAAAAGAGACCTGAGAGACCAAGGATTTAGTGGGGCATTTGTTGCGGCTTTCAAAGATGGTAAAAGAGTCCCTATGGCGCGTATATTAGAGGAAATAAAGTCACCGTGAGTAAGGAAGCAAGAACGAAAAGTATTTCGCAAGAATTTAAAATTGGCACCCTGATGATTTTGGGGGTGGCACTGCTGTTTCTTGGCATCAATTACCTCAAGGGCTTCAATCCTTTAAGCAAACAAATCACCCTGTATGCTGTTTACAATAAGATTGAAGGACTGTCCGTATCAAATCCGGTATTAGTCAACGGTTTTAAAGTGGGACAAGTATCCGAAGTTGGGTTTTCTGACAGTGGGGATGGTTCCATCTTGGTCGAGTTTACCATTGAAGAGTCTCAATTAAGAATTCCGATTGATTCGGATGCGAAAATATATTCTTCGGACTTATTTGGCACAAAAGCGATCAAGATTGAACCTGGAATCACCGAATCTTACGCTCAACAAGGAGACACACTGCTTGCGTCAGTTGAGATGGATATTACGGAGGCGGTCAGAAAAGAACTTGAACCCCTCAGAAGAAAAACCGAAGAACTCATCAAGGGGGTCGACGATATCCTTTTGAATATGAAAGCGGTCTTTGATGACGACGCGACACAATCACTGCCTTCAGCATTTGAGAGCTTGCAAAGAACTGTAAGGACACTTGAGAATACGGTAGACAACATCGATGGATTGGTTGCTGAAAACAGAATTATCTTTAAAAATGTGATGTCTAACATCGATAAAATCGCTCAAAACCTCAACGACAACAACACGCAGATTTCTAATATCATTACAAATTTCTCTGACCTAAGTGACTCTCTTGTATCAGTGGATATTACACGTACGTTAGTGAAGGCCGAGAAAGCAATGGAGGAAGTCACAGCGGTAACAAATCGCATCAACAGTGGAGAAGGCACCATTGGAAAACTATTGGTAAATGACAGTCTTTATGATGGTTTGGTGGACACCAATACGGAAATTCAAGACCTGCTAGACGATTTACAACTCAACCCATGGAAATATGTAAGGGTGAGTTTGTTTGGCAGGAAGCAAGACGCAAAGATGTCAAAAGGTGACATCAAACGTATGGAGAAGATGATACGTGAGGAGATGGAAAACCAAACAGACTGAATACAGAAATGATTATTGCTCATCTTGCACAAATAATTTTTGCGACGATGCTAGGGACAGGCATTTTTCTGTTTTCCAGACGCATCGCCTTTGTGCGACGTAACATTAACATGGGGCGTGACATTGACCTGTCAGACAGGAAAGCCGAGAGATGGAAAACCATGGCCCGTGTTGCCATCGGACAAAGCAAAATGGTGGCCCGACCCGTAGCAGGAATCCTTCACATTTGTGTGTATTTGGGATTCGTGATTATTAATATCGAAATGCTCGAGATTGTGTTAGACGGTCTGCTGGGTACGCATCGCATTTTCTCGTCTTTGGGATCCGTATATAATGTTCTCATTGCCATTTTTGAAATTCTTGCATTTGCCGTTCTGGTTGCCTGCGTAATATTTCTTATCAGGAGAAATGTCATTGCACTTGCACGGTTTAAATCTCCTGAAATGGGTGGATGGCCATCAATGGATGCGAACATTATACTTGTTGTTGAGATTGTCTTGATGTTTGCGTTTCTGAGCATGAACGCGACAGACGCCATCGCTCAAAGTCTCGATGTAGATCACTATGTAAAGGCAGGCAGTTTCCCGATAAGTCAATTCCTTGTGCCAATGTATTCTGGCTTAAGTGAGGCCGGAATTGTTATTGCGGAAAGAGGTTTTTGGTGGTTGCATATCGCTGGTGTGATTTCATTTTTAGTTTACGTACCCTACTCAAAGCACTTTCATATATTGCTCGCTTTCCCGAACACTTATTACTCTAACCTGAATAAAAGCGGCACGTTGAACAACATGGCATCGGTTAAAAAAGAAGTCGACCTCATGATGGACCCCACTGCTGACCCATATGCGACTCCCCCACCACCAGACAATAATGCTGAACCTGAAGCACCACTCAGCTTCGGCGTGAAGGATGGCACTGATTTAAACTGGAAGCAAATCATGGAATCTTACTCATGCACAGAGTGTGGAAGGTGTACCTCTGTATGTCCTGCGAGTATGACCGGGAAGCTTCTCTCTCCGAGAAAGATCATGATGGACTCTAGGGATCGGGTGGATGAAATCGGACACAATCGGGATGCAAACGACGGCGTATTCAAAGACGATGGGAAGACGTTGCTTGGAAGCTATATCACTGAAGAGGAACTTTGGGCGTGTACATCATGTCAAGCCTGTGTGGATGCCTGCCCTATAAATATAAGTCCCATGGGAATCATTCTAGACATGCGCAGAAGTTTAATTATGGAGGACAGTAAATCGCCTGAGACCATCACAAACATGTTTAACAACATCGAAAACAACGGTGCACCCTGGGCTTTCCCTGCTGCATCGCGTGGAGACTGGATCAAAGATGCATAGAACTAAGCTTAACAATACACTTTTGAGATGAATACATTTAAGGTTCCTACGATGGCGGAGATGATCGCTGAAGGCAAATCTCCCGAGGTGCTTTTTTGGGTGGGATGTGCCGGCAGTTTTGACGACAGAGCCAAGCGGATCACAAAAGCGATTGCCCAAATACTCCACCACGCAAACGTAAGTTTTGCAGTCCTGGGTGCTGAGGAGAGCTGTACTGGCGATCCCGCAAAAAGAGCGGGAAATGAATTCCTTTTCCAAATGCAAGCAGCGACAAACATCGCTGTTCTCAATGGCTATGGCATTAAGAAAATTGTGACAGGTTGCCCTCACTGTTTCAACATCATGAAAAACGAGTATCCTGAGCTTGGAGGTGCGTACGAAGTGATGCACCACAGTCAGTTTATTGCGACACTTATTTCAGAGGGGAAAATCACATTGGCCGATGACCACCCATTTAAAGGGAAACGCATTACGTTCCATGATCCGTGTTATTTGGGCCGAGGAAATGGAGAGTATGAAGCGCCTCGCTCTGTCATAGAAGCTCTTGATGCAGAACTCGTTGAAATGCGCCGTTGTAAATCGAAGGGGCTCTGTTGCGGGGCGGGAGGCGCTCAAATGTTTAAAGAAGCTGAAAAGGGAAACAAAGAAATTAACGATCAACGTACAGAAGACGTTCTTGAGACTTCAGCTGCAATTGTTGCTACAGGATGTCCTTTCTGTAACACCATGATGACTGACGGCGTTAAGAGTGCTGAAAAATCCGACACCGTGAATGTTCAAGACATCGCAGAGATGATTGCGTCCGCAGTGAGTATTGTACCAGAATAAAGAACTTAAAACATGTTATTAAAAGGAAAAATTGCGATTATTACGGGAGCATCTAGAGGAATCGGAGAATCCATAGCCAGATCTTTCATCGCCCAAGGTGCTACTGTTGCTTTTACATATATAGGCTCCACTGAGAGAGCAGTAGAACTGGAGGAATCTCTCACGGCCGAAGGAGGTCAGGCGCGGGGATTTAAGTCAGATGCATCAAAAATGGAAGACGCAGAACATCTCGTGAAAGAGGTGCTTGATGCATACGGAGGAGTAGATATTCTCGTAAACAATGCCGGCATCACGGATGACACATTGCTTATGCGCATGTCAGAAGACCAATGGGACAGAGTGATAAATGTGAATTTAAAAAGCTGTTTCAATCTTACAAAGTCTGTACTTCGGACGATGCTGAAAGCACGATCTGGATCCATTATAAATATTAGCTCCGTCGTGGGCGTCAAAGGAAACGCCGGCCAAGCGAATTACGCAGCTTCCAAAGCAGGCATACTGGGTTTTACAAAATCTGTAGCGCTAGAGCTTGGCTCGAGAAACATCCGAAGTAATGCAATAGCACCAGGTTTTATTGAGACTGAGATGACCGAAAAATTAGATGAAGCGACTGTGCAAGGATGGCGTGAAGGAATACCGCTAAAACGCGGCGGAACTCCAGAAGACGTAGCAAACGCATGTGTTTTCCTAGCGAGTGATATGAGTTCTTATGTTACTGGCCAAACACTGAATGTGTGTGGCGGAATGGTTACCGCTTAAACTTAAAATGATTGTGAGCTCAATTTGGCCTGACATTCTCGTTGACGTTGCGCTCTGGAAGTGGTGCGTCGCAGTATCTGTAGCACTTGGATTAACGTTGCTTCGATATGCAATAGGAACGGAAGGTCCGCAGAAAGCATGGTTGAGATGGGGGCTTGGATTGTTAAGACTAAGCGTACTCAGTTTACTCTGCTTTTTACTCTTAGAACCTATCCTGAAGACAATCACGGTAGAGACCGAACCAGCTACAGTGCTTCTGGTTCACGATGGAACATCCTCCCAATGGGTCGGAAAAGATAGCACTACGAATAGGTTGGCACTTGCAGACTGGGTGAACAAAGCCCCGCTCCCATTTGTTGAAAATGGGTTCGAAGTAGAAAACTACATTTTCGGGACGCAGCTGATTGGGTTAGACATCAATGATTGGGGAGATTCAATTCAAAGTTCTCAACTTTTATTTGACGCGCCACGCACGGATATCGGATCGGCTTTGGAAGGGCTTCGTGATAAATTTTCACACAGAAATATCGCTGGCGTTATTTTCACAACGGATGGATTAAGCAACAGAGGACGAGATCCTGAATTCGGCTC
>JAPKBK010000253.1 GCA_028823435.1 Flavobacteriales bacterium | reverse complement strand
ACTTTAATGAAAGCGTATATAGGTAGAATAATGACAAAAGCGCTTCATCGAGCAAAAGCGGGGAAGCCTTGGAGATTTAGTCGCATTATGCAGGAATTGATCCCATTTAACAGACCCCATCGAATTACCGTGTTGGAAATCTCTCCTTCTGGATGCACAGTCGATTTGCCGCACAGACGACGAAATTTAAATCACTTGGGGACGATGCATGCGTGCGCATTGGCTACTGCGGGAGAGTATGTCTCTGGCCTCAATGTGATAGAAGCATTTGAACTGAGCGAATACCGTTTGATTATGAGTCGCCTTGAAGTTGAATACCACCGCAGGCCTGAGGGAGGTTGTATTGCAGAAAGTTCTTGGTCTGAAGGCACGTTAGAATCCATTAAAACGGAGCTCAACAATGAAGGTGTTGTCGCCTTTTCGTTAGTGTCAAAACTTACAGATTCGGCAAAAGAGCATGTTGCAACCACGACCACCATGTGGCAGGTGAAGTCTTGGACAAAAATCAAATCAAAGTAGTTGTGGTTACGTTACAACGTAAGTATGTCGTGGTTTATCTTTGCGAGTCATGATTGAAATCACTCTACCAGACGGATCAGTAAAAAATGTTGAAGCAGGTACAACAGCATTGGATGTTGCGACAAGTATTAGCGAAGGATTGGCTAGAAATGTCCTTGCTGCTGTAGTAGCAGGTGAAACAGTGGACCCTCAAAGACCCATTGTAGAATCGTCGTCCTTGAAACTCCTGACTTGGAACGACCAGGAAGGTAAGAGCACAATGTGGCACAGTTCTGCGCACCTCTTGGCGGAGGCATTAGAGCTCATGTTTGATGGGATTAAGTTTTGGGTAGGTCCGCCTGTAGAGTTCGGCTTTTACTACGATGTGGATTTCGGTGAGCACACCTTTACCGATGCGCATATTCCAGAAGTGGAGCAGAAGATGTTAGAGCTCGCGAGGCAGAAAAACCCGTTCATTCGTCAAGAGATCAGTAAGGCTGATGCAATATCTCATTTCACGGAAAAGGGAGATGAGTATAAGCTCGATTTGTTAGAACGTCTTGAGGATGGTGAAATAACCACCTACACCCAAGGCAATTTCACAGACCTGTGTCGTGGACCACATATTCCGCATACCGGATTTGTGAAAGCAGCAAAAGTGACAGCGATTGCTGGCGCATATTGGAAAGGTGATGAAAACAACAAACAGCTGACCAGGGTGTATGGCATTACATTCCCTAAAAACAAAGATCTTACGGCCTATCTCGAAATGGTGGAGCAAGCAAAAGCGAGAGATCACAGAAAGCTGGGGAAAGAACTTGACTTATTTCACTTTAGCGAACGCGTCGGGCAGGGCTTGCCACTTTGGCTACCAAAGGGGGCAGATCTTAGAAACAGATTAGAGAATTTTTTAAAAGAAGCGCAACGTAAGTCAGGATACCAGCCAGTGATTACGCCTCATATCGGATCGAAGGAGCTGTATGTTACTTCTGGACACTACGCGAAATATGGTGAAGACAGCTTCCAGCCAATTCAAACGCCTTCAGAAGGTGAAGAGTTCTTATTGAAGCCTATGAATTGTCCACATCACTGTGAGATATTTAAAGCGCGTCCGAAGACGTACAAGGATTTGCCTGTACGTTTTGCTGAATTTGGTACAGTGTACCGTTATGAACAAAGCGGTGAGCTTCATGGATTAACCCGTGTACGTGGTTTTACTCAAGACGACGCACATATTTTCTGCACAAACGATCAAGTGAAGGAGGAGGTGAGCAATGTGATCGACCTTGTGCTTTATATCTTTAAAACGTTAGATTTTGAAGATTTCATCATTCAAATAAGTCTCCGTGACCCAGAGAAGCCAGAGAAGTATATCGGATCTGACGAGAATTGGGAGAAAGCTGAGACAGCGATTCGAGAAGTCGCAGAAAGTAAGGGTCTAGAAACTGTTGTGGAATACGGCGAGGCGGCTTTCTATGGTCCTAAATTGGATTTCATGGTACGTGATGCGATTGGGAGAACATGGCAATTGGGAACCGTTCAGATAGATTACAATTTGCCTGAACGATTTGAATTGGAATATGTCGGTGCAGATAACGCAAAACATCGTCCTGTCATGATCCATCGCGCCCCTTTCGGCTCTATGGAGCGGTTCATTGCGATACTTATTGAACATTGTGCGGGTAAATTCCCGCTTTGGTTGACTCCGGAACAAGCGCGAATACTCGCATTGTCGGAGAAATACAATGAGTATGCAGAAGAAGTTTCAAAACTGCTAGAAAATGCCGATATTCGCGCACTCGTAGATAGCCGCTCAGAAAAGGTGGGGAGAAAGATTCGTGACGCCGAATTAGAAAAAATTCCCTACATGCTCATTGTTGGTGAAAACGAGAAATCCGAAGGAACTGTATCCGTGCGTAAGCAAGGAGAAGGAGATGTCGGTACGATGACTATCGAAGCTTTTGCAGAGCGAATCCGCTCTGAAATTGTTGAGATGCTTGCCGTTTAACGAAGTGATTTGAACAAATAAAACGATCGAGCTATAGCAATTCGCAGGAAACGTCGTCCCTACCGAGGTAGAGTACGCAAGGAA
>JAPKBK010000252.1 GCA_028823435.1 Flavobacteriales bacterium | reverse complement strand
TCTCCCAGGTCGATTTCTCGGGAAAGCTCTGAAATCCGAACTCGCTCATAAATCGCGGGACCCTCGTCCAAAGTGAATCAAAAGAATAACCGTCGTGCCATATTCCCCAGTCGTGTGCATCTCCCCACTTCACAAAGTCCGAATCCCCTCGACCTAAAGATGGAGAGGATGACCAGTAGGGTGCGTCATCAAACTCAGCGACGATCGATGGCAAAAGGTCCTCAAAGATCTTGTCGTAGGAGGACTGAACATCTGTGATTTCGTCACTTGTAAGGCCGTCCTTCCATCCCCACCTCGCCCAACCTTCGCTTACCTCATTGTTGCCACACCACATCGCCAAGGATGGATGGTGTCGGAGTCTTTGGGTTTGGTATGAGGCTTCTTCATTGACAGAATTCATAAATTCATCATCGCCAGGATACATGGCACAAGCGAACATGAAGTCATGCCACACCAACACGCCCAATTCATCGCACGCATTCATAAACGTGTCAGAAGCATAATTTCCTCCTCCCCACACTCTGAGCGTATTCATGTTAGCTGCAACAGCATTTTCTACCAATCGGACTTCTTCTGCATTACGAATGCGATTCAATATTAAATCTGCAGGAACAACATTGGCTCCACCCGCAAATATGGGGATGTTGTTTAGGATCCATTTGAAATTCGCACCTCTTTCATCCTCAGATGTGTCAAGTCGAAGTGTACGCAGTCCCACATTGATTTCTTCTCTCGCCATCAATTTGCCTTGACCCACAGCAACAACCTCTAGTGTATGCATGGCGGGTGTTCCCAGATCGTGTGTCCACCACAGGTCGGCATTCTTGATTTCAAAACGGACTTCAACCAATCCTTTTCCATGATTTAGTTTCCCAGCAGCGACCACCTGTCCTTTCGGATTTGTTAATGCCCACCTTAAAATCAGATTTTCATCTGACTCACCTTCGATTTCCCACCTGACTCTTCCTGTTGCGATGCCTGACTCAATGCGGTCTGTGATGACATCTAATTTATTTATTTGAAGCGGATGTTTTGTGTGTGATTCTTGGATGTTTATTGAACCGACGGCGTTGTCAACCAGTGACATTGCCCAATCCCATCCGAACGCATATTGAGGAGATCGATGAACTGCTCTTGGGGCGTCGCCAGGTAATGGATGCCCAGCGTTTGCAATCAATGCTTCTGTTCGTTTATGTGGAGACTCGAAATTTATTTTTATGATGTTTCCAGTCGGTTTTAATGCGGATTTCAAATCGAACTTCCACTTGTGGAAAGCGTTGTCAGTTGTGCCAATGTTCTCGCCATTGAATGACCACATAGAATATGTGAGGACCCGGTCTATTTCTAGGAAACTTGCATTCAAGTCTATCTCCGAAGCGTCAAATGCATTTGACGTAAAGGTCCAATCCATTTGGCTTACCCATTGAATGGAATCTTCATTTGAGCCCACAAATGGATCTGCAATAATCCCCTCGCTTAGCAAAGCATTGTAAAGGCTTCCTGGCAGCCTTCCTGTTGCTTTTATTTCTGTAGAGTCAAGACATTGCCATGTGCCTTGAAGTGCGAGTGCTGTTTGGGCATCGCTGTCGTTCGTAAATGCGAAAGACAAAATAAGAAGAGACAAAAGGATTTTTTTCACGTTGCAAAATACGTTATAGACCTTGATCTGAACCATATAGATATCTTGAGAATACTTGCCAATTGCTTCCCTAGCATCTGCTTTCAGTTTGTAGTGATTGAACAGTTTTCTCTCAGTGTATCTCACCTTAAATGTCCTGAGAATTTGGATGTGTTTCCATATCTCGAAGTCGGAGATGTGTTGTTTTTAATTACAGGATATTCGCTGTGAACGCAATAATTATCGACTAATTAACCTTAAGTGTCGCTGAATTTAAAAATACTCGTATAATAATTTTTTATTAAACATGAACTCAACTACTTTTATAAAGTATTATTAATCATTAAGGGAAGTGAATGAGCCCTTATTGAATGAATACAAGTAGATTGTTAGGATAAAAAGAGCGCCTTTATAGCGCTCTTTTTTTTGTTTTACCCTTACTTGCAACCATGAAACGACTGTTCTTTTTTACATCTGTTTTTTTCTTCCTGTTTTTTATCACAGGGTGTTGTGATGAATCGGCACAGGATTATATCATTGTAGAATCTATTGATGTCAATGTATTTGATGAAGATTATTTTGAAGACGATTTAGACGAAGGGTTCCCAGAGTTATATGCCATCGTTCGCATTAATGGTGACAGCTATTTCACATCAGAGGTTTCTTTCAGTCAAGCTTTGCCAGCTTCCATTGATTTTGAATCTTTGCTGTTCATAGGCGAAGAGGTGAATACCCAGGTCGAAATATTGATCTTTGATGATGACGAAGCAACTGTTGAGGATTTTATCGGGACCACGACCTTCGTTCCCAGCGATTTTCTGCTCCAACGCAACCGTCGCGAGACTGTGCAAGGTGGCTTTTTAGAGCTCGATTTGATATTAAAATGGGAATGCGACAGTTAATTCCATTTTTCTTGTTGGATAAGTTGGATTCCTTACTATATTTGCACCCCTGAATTTAAAATAAAAATGGCAAATC
>JAPKBK010000042.1 GCA_028823435.1 Flavobacteriales bacterium | reverse complement strand
TAGGGTAGGTACATGATCCGTCGTCGTAATCTGCAAGTGGGTCATAGTTACATGCAGTTGCGTCTGTACACGCAAAGACCAAACAAGAAACAAATTCACAAGTCCCATCATTGTACTGAGCCAAAGGATCGTAATTGCACGCTATTATAGCGGTACAGCCACAAGCGTTGCCAGTCGACCCGCTAGACATAGAGAAGGAAAAGTCGGCACGGTTGTCAGATTCAGAATCGCCATGTGGAAAGATTTGGACTGAGAAAGAACCGGAAATATCACCGTCAGAAGTGAGCTGTGCAATTAGAATACGCTGATTCGCATCGGCAATTCCATTTGACACGTTTGGAAGGACATACCATCCTGATCCAACACCGTCATTGACCGTAAAACCATTCCCATCTTCAAAGTCAGACGCCCATGTTCCAGGAAGCAAACTGACATTTGATTCACCAGATGATGCAGGACCGTCAAGGCCTATCGTAACCCAAGAATCATATGCGAGATCAGGAATCAAGCCAAGAGCAGCTGTTGAAACGTTCGATGGAGTTGATCCGCCAAATATGGGCTCTTGGAAAAAGCTTGATGTTGTATTAAGAGATAAAGGGAATAAGTCGTTGCCCGTGAATGATGTCGCTGCATCATTCGCAAACTCCATATTTAGGTAAAGTCTGTACGTTGTCATTCCGGTTAATGATCCCGAAGTATGAGTCGCTATAGATTCAATTTCAAGACCATACTGAGCATGTGTGGTTGTATATGTGAGTCCGCCAGTAGAACTGTCGCCACATGAACAGAAGTCACATGAACCATCGTCTATGGTATATGAAGCGTCATAGTTACAGGCTACGGAATCGGTGCATCCAGTTTCATCCAGATCGCAGATGCCGTTAGAATTTGTATCAATGGTACAAACACCAGAGCAATCATAGTTTTCTGGCGCGTAAATACAATTTTCAGGATCTCCCAATCCACACGCATCCGCAAGATTTACGAGTGTTCGTATTTCGTTTTCAGAGTCTCCGTGTATGAAAACCTGCATGTATATTTGACCTGAAAGCGTGCCTGAGGTGGTGAATTGTCCCACAAGAACTTCCTTGTCAGCGCCTGAAATTGTATTGCTGTCATCAGCAAATGCATACCAACCACCTCCCTCAGTGCTAGAAATATCTATGTTATTTCCCGCTTCAAAAGGTGCGATCCAAGGCGAACCGCTGTCTTCAATAACACTTATGTTTCCTTCATCGCCTTCTGGAGCTTGATCTATGCCTATGGTGATCCAACTGTCAAATTCAAGCGATGGTGCGACTTGAAAAAAATCAGGGTTTAAGGCATTTGGCGTTGCTGATCCATTTGGATCTTGAAAAAAGGTGGTGCTCGAATTGAAAAACGTATGATATTCATTGTCTCCTATGATAGCGCTAAGCACATCGTCCGTGTTTTCTAGTACCGCAAACACTCTATAGGTGGTCATGCCGGATAAGTCCTCTGATCCTACCATGCCGGAATGAGATGCAATGGCTTCAACTCTTATACACTGTGTTACAGATGGAGTGAAGTTGCAAGCTTCAGGGTCATCACAAAGTGTTTGGGCTTGTAATGGTGAAATCTGGCAAGCAATAAATAAGGTGAAAATCGAAGTCAATTGTAAAATTGAAGGACGACATCGCATTAGCTGAGTTATGAAGGGAAACGTCATGGAAGGCTATATAAATCGATTTAAATTAAAAAGTCGCGCCCTGTCACGCGCATGTATGGCGTTAAAGTAGTAAAAAACATCGATTAAACCGAATTTTTTATCGTTAAAGAGCACATATGTACTCATGAACGTTGATTTCGCTATAAAAGTTACATCATATAATTTTTTTGTATATTACTCTCAAATGTCAATGAAGAAAAACAACGAACGTGATCTTGTAGCGCTTGATATTATAAGTTATTTTTCAAAAAGTATATTTAAAGACAATTCATCTGAAGATATTGTGTGGGATATCGCAGAGAAGTGCATTGCGTCTTTGGGATTCAATGACTGTGTGATTTACTTAAAAGACACGCCAAATAAAACCTGGTCTCAAATTGCTGCGTACGGGTCTAAGAAGCTTAATTACAGAGAGATACATAATCCGATTAACATACCTTTTGGGAAAGGAATTGTCGGTTCAGTAGGTGATTCCGGGGTGGCTGAAGTCGTCAGTGACACAGTTCTTGATGCGCGGTATATTGCAGATGATTATGTCAGATGTTCTGAAATAACAGTTCCCATATGGTGCGACAATGAAATCATTGGCATTATTGACAGTGAGCATGAAGAAAAAGACTTTTTCACATCCGAACATCTGCGAATTCTTCAAAGTGTTGCAAACATTTGTGGCCAAAAAATCGGTCGAGCTCTAAGTGAGAAAAGAACGGCTTCTTATGCCAGATTTTATGAGATAAATCCCAATGCAGTATTTAGAATTAATGAAGATGGTGTCATCATCATGGCAAATGATTCCACATATGATGTGTTTGGAGATTCTATTAAGATTGGTCAAGTAACAGGCATTCCCGAACTTTCAAAGGATTTTCTTGATTCAATTACAAGTGCGAAAGAGCAATTGCTCATTTCTTCTGGAAATGCACATTATTTATTAGATGTCTGTCCCAATAAGTCCCAATCATACTTTAACGTATACGCAAAAGAGGTCACAGATTTAATGGAGGAGAAGGAAAGGGTGAAAAAGGCAGAAAATGCGAAGTCAGACTTCTTATCAACCATGAGTCATGAAATTAGGACACCTCTTAATGCTATTATAGGATTAAATTATTTGATGCTGAATCAAAAGTTGTCCCAAGAAGAGTTACGTAAATATATGCTTTCAATTGAGTTTTCGGGAAAACAGCTCCATGGTTTGGTAACAGATATTCTAGATTTAAACAGACTTCAGGAAGGAAAAACATTAATCAGGCGCACTGTTTTTAATCTCCACAAACTGTGTAAACTGATCGTAAAAAGCTTCAATCAACAAGCGCAAAGTAAGTCGAATGTACTCTCAATCAAGATTGATGAATCTACACCTGTGTGGGTAAGGGGTGATGTCGGTAAAGTAACCCAAGTTTTAAATAACTTAATCAATAATGCTTTAAAATTCACAAACAAGGGTCGTGTGAATTTAAGCGTGTCAGCACACGACCAACTCGGTAACGTCAAGTTTGAAATTCAAGATACTGGCAGGGGGATTTCTGAGAAAAACATCGAAAAAATATTCGAGGTATTCGTTCAATCAGACGATCAAGAAGTAAATATAGGAGATCCAGGTTCCGGTCTTGGGTTGGCAATTTCAAAACAAATCGCAGAATTACATGGTGGCAGTTTGTCTGTTAAAAGTAAGGTAAAAGTGGGGTCCACTTTTACACTCGAATTGGCGCTTGGTGAGGGTGAGGAACCCAAATCAATGGCACCATCAACAAGTACTCCCAAACAGGTCATTCATTTTGATGCACCAGTTTTGATCGTTGATGACAATCCTTTGAATTCCTTTGTCGTTTGTGAGATGGTAAAAAGATTAGGCTTTAATGCCATTACAGAAATAGATAGCATGAAAGTGCTGGATGTCGTCGAGGATGCGAATCCATTCTTAATATTTATGGATATACAAATGCCAAATATTGATGGCTATCAAGCAACCAGAATGCTGCGCGGAAAAGAGAAATTATTTGGTGGAATTAAAATACCTGTCATCGCACTTACTGCAGATGCTGAGCCGACAACCAAGCTTAAAGCAATCAATGCTGGGATGGATGATTTAATCGTAAAGCCCTTTGCTCCAGCGCATCTCGAGTTGTTAGTGAATAGGTATGCCTCCTTGTTTCAGTCAAACATGTAAATATGCCTATGATGAATCACTACATACTCCTGTTTTTAATTCTGATCTTCTTCATCTCTCTTCCTTCTATTCACAGTCAGGATATCATTGCGACGCCTTGTGAAGATATGGCCGAAGTCGATTTCGGTGAGTGTGACATGTATATGGGAGTGGGAATTATTAATGGTGTTTGTACAAACATAAGTGGATGTGGCTGGGACGTTAATGGCGTTGATTATAGCCCCGCCTTTTACAATTTAATGACTGAATGTAATAGCAGTTGCGGCAATGCGATTGAATGTGTTGATTCATCTCAAATCGATGTGTCTACTGCTTGCCCTCTCGCCTTCATTCCTGTTTGCGGTTGTGATGGCGTCACTTATGACAATGAATGTAATGCATTTTATTATGGTGGAGTAACATCTTGGACTGAAGGTATTTGTGAAACGACCACCGTTGAACCATGCAGTGATTTAGGGGGTGTCTCATTTGGATTTTGTACAGCTGTTCTGGGCATTGCTGTTGTCAATGGCTCTTGCACATATGTAAGTGGTTGTAGTATGATGATAGAATCGATTGATTACAGTCCTGCCTTTTATATGTCTGTTGAAGCGTGTGTTTCTGCATGTGAAAATCCCATTGGATGTACTTACATACAGGCCCTGAATTACCAGGCTGAAGCGTCTTTAGATGATGGCTCTTGTTTGTTTGCTCCATGTAACAATGGGTGCGATGGTGACGTCGATGGTGATTCTAGCGTGACGATAAATGATATTCTCTTGCTTTTAAGTAACTTTGGAGCAATCTGTCAATAGTCACTCAATTTAGACCAAATGAATAACAATCTTTTCGTGTCAATTTTAATAAGTTCAATTTTCTTTAGCTGTTCAGGAGACTCAACTGTAAGAAATGGTTTGTCACTTGAAAAACGCAAAAAAGTATTTCAGGAACTTAGAGTTTCCCAAAAAAAAGCCAGCAAAGAGGCTTTGTCAAATTATCCGAAACCAGGGACACCTGGAGGCGGAGGTGTTGAGTTTAGAGTACAGTTAAAGGAACTTCAAGTGGCATACTGGCACGAGGTATTAGATTCTAATCATGTTGAACATACTCTTGGAGATTCAATTTTCACAGAAGGGTTGAAAGAGAAATGGGCGCGTGAAGCACGAGGCGAATCACAAGACTAAAGAATACAATATTCAGGTTGTAAGTGGTACCTTGCTTCCATGAGAAATTTACTTTCAGTTGTTTTTGTCTACTTGGTCTTACTAAGTCATGTTTTTGCATCAAATGAGGTCGGTGGCGATCAATATGAGGTGCGTTTGGTGTCGAAGTCTTCTGTTGTGAATGAGGACAATCAGGCGATGTTAAGATTGTCTTCGGAATGGATGAGCTGGGAAGCGGGTCACGAAGGGTGGATGGCTTTGATGGATGAGAAAACGGGATTGCCGCACCGTGCATGGGGTCCTGGAATTGATGTGAGTGGCGTCGATCTTGGTCACAGACACTCGTCATTTGTTGAACAGGGTCTGAGCATATTTGGCGTGAGGTCTGAACATCTTGCTGAAGCACGTTTCTCAGATAAAATGAGAGAGAGCATGCATGCGCGTGTTTTTCAATCTCAAAGGGTAAATGGATATGATGTGTTGCTAAGCCAAATCCAAACAAAATGGAGGGATGGCAAGCTCGTGATGTGGGGCCTTGATTGGTGGTCAGATGCGTATGTTCCCGAGGGCGAAATTTTAGACGACGACGCTCTTTTTTCATCTGCGATAGACGGTGTGCCGTTTTCTAACACAACTGTTTCCTGGGATGGATGGGGCATATTGCCAGATGATTATGCTGAAGGTGAATTTCGCTTGGTGCGGATTTTACATGTCAAAGGAAAAGTGCAGGGGCTGTTGAGAAATGATCTTATTTGGGTAGATGCAATCACAGGTAGGGTTTGGCTTAGGAACAATGAAGTGGTCCATCACCTCGGGGAGCATACGACGCACAAAATGGGTTTTACAGGTCGTTCTGAGGTAAAATCTGTGGCGCCGATTCATCCTGTGACATCGCTGAATGAGAATAATTTAGTTGTTATATCAGGCCAAACAAATGCGCAAGCGCATGCGATGTACCCTTTTGAAGCAGAAGAAACGTTGGGTATGCCTCATTTAAAACTTGATTTGGGTGCCAATGTATATTTCACGGATGACAATGGTGGGTTTATTACAAACGAAACTGGCGGACTTTTTTCAGTCAACATACCGCTTGAAGGCAAGTGGAGTACTGTGTTTACAAATGGACAAATACCATCTGTCTCTCTTGATTTACAGGAAGGCTATAACATTCTTGATGTATCTGATAACGTAAAAGAAGCAAGTGCATACAGAAGTGTGAATTTGATTCACGATCACATGCGTGAGTGGCTTACAAATTTTACAGCACTAGATATTTCCCTGACCACGAATATCGATGTGGAGGGGGAGTGCAATGCGTTTTTTGATGGCGGGAGTATTAATTTCTTCGACACTGGTGGTGGATGTAATCCCACGTCATTGATTGCAGATGTGGTCTACCACGAATATGGCCATGCGATCAACAGTTATTTCTATAATACGTTAGGTTCTGGTTTCAGCAATGGTGCAATGAATGAGGGGTATGCAGATTTTTGGGCAATGTCATTGGGAGATATATCAGAGATTGGCAAAGGATTTTATGAGGAAAACAATGATGGGATCAGAAGGTATGATATCGATCCAAAGGTTTATCCAGACAATCTCGTGGGTGAAGTTCATGCGGATGGCGAGATTATTGCGGGAGCTTGGTATGACACGCACCTTTTGATGGGTGGTGATTGGGATGCCACACTTGCCTTGTTTGTGGATGCTTATCCGGGCTTACAGGCTACTGCTCCCAATGGCAATGAAGGCCAAGCCTTTACAGATGTGTTGCTTGATGTACTACAAGCGGACGACGACGACAACGATTTGATGAATGGCACGCCTCATGCAGCCGCTATTATAGAAGGCTTTGCGATTCACGGGATTACGCTATTTAGTTATGCGACGGTGGACCATGCGCCCTTAGAGTTTGTGGCTGCTGCATCTGCAATCGAAATAGAGGCGGAGGTAGATATTGTATTTCCTTACAGTCTGTATTTTCAAAACGTAGTCGCTTCCTATAGAACACAATCTTCAGATGACTGGTCAGAAGTCGTCATGGATCAGGACGGTGATTTTTTCACAGCTGTACTCGAAGGATTGCCAGCAGGAACAGTTGTTGAGTATTACCTGGAAATCAGAGATGTCTTCGGAGGTGTGAGTGGTGTCACGCCATTTGCGGCTGACAAAACCACCAATTTTAATCTTCCCTACTATACCATCGTCGGGTGCTACCCGCATTTGATTAACGATTCCGATGAGTACTCGGATTTCGGTAGCTGGGAACTTGGTCTGCCTACAGACAACAACTCCACAGGAGATTGGGAGGAAGCGATTCCTGTCGGGTCATATGGTGAATTTGGTGACCCCAATACGATTACAGCTCCCAACAATGATCATACGGTAGGTTTTGCTGGTTATGCCTTTTTAACGGGTATAAGTCCAGGTGCAGATGCTGGGGTTGGTGCAAATGATGTGGATGCGGGGCATACGACATTGTTGTCACCTGTGATTGACCTTACAACGTACGATAACCCCGTGATGTCCTATTGGCGTTGGTATGCAAATGCGCCTGCAACAGGTGCCAATCCTGCAGCTGATTGGTGGCAGGTTGAGATTTCAAGTGATGGCGGTGATTCTTGGCAATATCTAGAAAACACACTTCAACAGGATATCAGTTGGAGGCGAAAGGCCTTCCGTTTGGCTGATTATGTTGAGCTAACTGATGCGTTTCAGATGCGTTTTATTGCTTCGGACAGCACGACTGTTGGTGAGAATTTAGATGGTGGAAGCTTAATAGAAGCTGCGCTGGATGACATTATTCTTTACGATGTCGTTCCACTCGTTGATGATGTGACAAATCTTGTGGCGCTTTCTTCTTTAAAGGTGTCACCCAACCCTGCGTCACACACAATATACATAGAGGGAAGTTTGGCAAATACGCCAGTTCAGATATTTGACATGAAAGGATCACTCATTTATGAAGGAAAGACACGTTCTACAGGAGATTTATCTCTTGATATCAGTTCTTTTTCCCCGGGATTCTATAACATACAACTTCGCAATGTGAACGCCGTCAGATCTGCACTTAGATTCGAGGTGTTATAAAGGTCTTTTGTAAAGGTGGGGTGGTGGTGTTACGAAATGCTAAATCAGCTCTAAAGCTGAACTAGGCAACCATCCCACATTTCCATTCTCAAGAAGAACTTCTGTCCATTCATCTTGTGTACCTTGGATACACGTTTTTGTGCCTTCATGGAGTTGGAATAAGCTCACGCCCAATTCCCCAGGCATACTCCTGACTTCGACCCGGCTTTCCATAATGATTGCGCATGAACTTTTTGAGATTCTTTCGTTTGTCGTATAAAGGAATACAATAAAGATGAAGGCCAAGATAAAACTCACCGAGGCACCTCCTCTTGCATATGGCGCGATCATACGGTTTTTCCATCTCAATCGTATTGCAATAAAAACAAATGCACAAGTCCAAGTGATGAGGCTCAGGAGAAGCCAAATCTGATACATGTTTCCAGCAAAAATAACAGCAGCCAATTTGTCGAGACCTACACCAGGAAGTTCTTCGATTCTATCTATTGCACGCAATTCAGCCAAGAGAAGATTTGCTCTTAGATCAGCATCAAGAGGCTTTATAAGCAATGCCCTTTCATAGTGGAGTAAGGCTTTCCCTATATCATCAAGCTTATAATACACATTTCCAAGATTGTATTCAAGCTCAAAGCATTGATGATTTTGTGCGTTCTTCTCATACAATGCGGCTGCCTCACTGAAGTCTCCCTCAACATATGCTGCATTTGCAAGATTAAAATTTTCATCTAGGATTTTATTTTCAAGTCTTGATGACGCTGTTGTCGTTGCAGATGTAAAGGAGAGCATTAACAATACAATGAGGCCCATTCGATTTGAGGGATAGATTCGCGCATCGCCAATGTCGGCTAACTTTTTCGCATCAGAAATAGACGTGTTTACATCTGGCAAAGCTCCGGGCGCAAATCTTGCCATTTCGCAAGTCTTAAGCAATTGATCCCATTTCGAGGCATCTTCTTCACCCAAGAGGTTTTGTAAATTCTCAACCGCAGACGTGCGACTAAATGAACTTCTTCCCACTTCTAGTTTTGCACAGAGATATATTTCAAGCGCCTCTCCCAGATTCGTGAATTGTATTTCCTTGTTTTCTGCACCCGCACATTTCACGAGTGATTTTGACAAAATATTTTTTGCTTTTTTGCTCTTAAACCCTTTGGGATCAAGTAATTCATTGTTCAGATTTACGCGAAATAGAAAAGCAGCACCAGCGGCAATAGGACCTAGTAGGAAAAGGAATAGAAACAGGTATTTTTTCTTATCTCCATGCTGTTTAGATCCCCAATGTGAGTGCTCGGTGTTAATATGCCTGATGTCGTGATTAAGAATAGCGACATCTGTTTTCGTGCCAAACGTCGTCCCACCTTTTTCATCCCCCTCTGAACTCACAACGACGATGTTTTGTTCTGAAGTGCGTGTGCTGATGTAACGCTTCCCCCTTGGGTCGAAATAACTTGTTGCTAATTCGGGGAGATTGTAGTCTCCCGGTGCCCTTGGGATAATAACATATTTATAGACTCTTTCTCCGGATTCTCCAAGTTTATTAATGTTGATTCTGTCCTTGACCTCTGGATCAAAGACTTCAAATTCCGTAGGCCAAAGTATCTCTGGTTTTCTCAGTAATTTAAGATTTCCATTTCCAGAATATGCGATTGTCATATTAAAGGCCTCATTGACTTTAATGGTGTCAATGTCGATTTTTGAGTCGACAGATAAATTACTGAAAGTACCTATGAATTTTGGCGGTTTGGCCTCTGGCAAAGGCATGACTTCTATATCTATTGGTTTTGAAGATGCCTCAACATTCCGTCCACTGAAGAAATTGACACGGACATATCCTTTTAAATCAAATCCTTCTATCGTAAACACGCCTGTTTGTTGAGGAAAAGCGACAATACGTTTCACGGTGACTGTGTTGTATCGTTTGCCGTTTATAATTTGAGTGTTCCATACTTGTTCTTCTGCCTTCACTTCTTCTTGCCAGAACCCTTTAAGTTCAGGCACATTGTATTCTCGAACTTCTAATCCATTGTATTGATTGTAGATGTTATATTCTATGATGACGGGCTCGCCGAGATATACTTTGTTTTTTGACACCTTAATGACTGTAGAAAGTTGATTTAATTCATTGCTTTTGTTTGTGTTTGAGATTTTGGCCCCTTGAGGTAGCACTTTAATGATGAATGGGTTAGATGACAATACGCCTCCGGATGTCGCCAATTTAATCGCTGGAACTGTGATGTCTTTGTCAGTCGCTACCGAAAAGGAATATGTGTAAACATGCTTGCTGCTTTTTTTACCGTTCACCCAATTTGTACTATGAGATGTAGAGGGTCCGCCTAAGTAGGTCAAACCTGCGATTTGTTGCATAGGTATGTTGCCGGAATTGGATGTGCAATTCAACAAAGACACTGAGATTTGAATGCGGCTCCCCATCCGAGTCGGGTTTGCATTTACAGAAGAAGTTACACTGGGTGTTTGGCCCAAACTCAGTGAAAAACTACTGCACAACATGAGTAGAGCAATCGCGATTCGATTGAGGGATTTAAGCTGTAGTGTTTGATTCATAATTAACGTCATCACCAAGGTTTTTCGATTGTCCTTTTCTTTCCGTCTCCCTTTTGCATGCGCAACTTAGTCATGATTCTCTCTTCTTCCTGATCTAAGCTTTCAAGAATCCGTGCCATTTCTTCTTTTGAGATTTGACCTGCCACTTGTTTTTCCTGCTCATCTTCCTTTTCATCCTCACCTTCGTTCTCCTGCTCGCCTTC
>JAPKBK010000251.1 GCA_028823435.1 Flavobacteriales bacterium | reverse complement strand
GTCATCGCTTTGGGGCTCGTCTTTTCTTTTACGAGAGCTGCCTGGGTTTCACTTGTTGTCGTTGCAGCGATTTACGCTGCAATGAGATTCGGGTTTAAACTGAAGACCCTTGTAGGTATTGGCGTCATTATGCTCGCATTGGTTTGGACAAGTAAAGATGCAATCATTATAGAATTACAGCGCAACAAACAGGACTCATCTGACAATCTCACTGAACATGTGGAGTCTATATCAAACGTTTCAAGTGATGACTCGAACCTTGAAAGGTTAAATCGATGGAGTTGTGCCATCGCCTTATTTCAAGAACGACCGCTCACAGGATGGGGCCCCGGGACATATCAATTCGTCTATGCTCCGTTTCAAAAATCTGACCTCAAAACAATCATTAGCACAAACAATGCGGATGGGGGAAATGCGCACAGCGAATATCTAGGTCCGCTTGCAGAGCAAGGCGTTTTTGGCGCACTCTTTATGATTTTATTGATCTGGTGGGCCTCAAAAATTGGGTTTCGCCTCTGGGGTAACATTAAGAATCTCGATGACCGAAATTTAGCTGTCTCCGTTTATCTGGGATTGATGAGTTACTTTATACATGGCGTGCTTAACAACTATCTCGACACTGACAAAGCAAATGCTCCCTTTTGGGGGTTTTTGGTGCTTTTAGTTGTTCTTGACATCGAACTGAAACAGAAGGGAGATTCCAGATTACTTAAATCTGCAACTCAACAAAGCCGTATCGTCTAAGAGTGGAGTGGCCCCTCTAAACGTTGACAATTCTTTGACCATCTCAACATGCATTTCATCCAAAGATGAGCGCGTGTTATCTCTTACCACTTTTTCCATCCGAGACATCCCAAAGGCAATCTCCTCTGCGTTTTCTTGTTCTACAAGACCATCGGTATAACAGATCAAAGAACTCCCTGGAAGGGCCATCAATTCACCTGACTCAATGGTAGGCAGGCGATCAAACATCCCCAAACCTACCGAACCGAGTTCTAAGCATGAAGACACACCTTTCTCATCTATCCAAAGCGGAGGATTGTGACCACAATTGACATACTTAATTAGTTTGGACGCGCGGTGGTAGATGGCCACGAAAAAAGTAATGTATTTTTCACCTTGCGCACTGTCCATCACCCGCTCATTTAAGATCTTAACTTTCGACATAAGGTCACTGTCATCTCCCTGAAAAATTGCTCTGACATTTGCCTGGAAGTTTGACATGAGAAGCGCAGCACCTATACCCTTTCCACTTACATCTGCCATACAAATCACGAGACAATCCGCGCCCCATTCAAAGCAATCATAGTAATCACCACCTATTTGATGGTGCGGTTGATAATAACCAGAAACATCAATTTGCGCATCTACTGGCCAAGACTTGGGTACGAGCATGGACTGCATCTCACCCGCGAGTTCTAATTCTCGTTTGAGTCCTTCTTGCCTTAAATTCTCGTCTACAAGCTCTCTGTTTCTTAACGCTACGACTAAAATATTCGTCAGTGTCTGAAGGAAATTAAGGTGCTTAACTACGGGACTCATCCCCCTGGTGTCTTCTTTCTCGTCACCGGCAAGAACGAAAGCGATCACTTCATCATTTTGGGACACGGGAACAACGACATCGAAGGCATGGTTATCTAATCCATCACTACCCACTAAAGAAATTCCTCCAGAATTTAGTTTTTCAAAAAAATGAGCTGGCTGAGTCTCTGGTACAAATCCCGACACACCAGTTGAGACAAGCAATCGCCAAAACGATCCACCTAAATCAAGTGCATACAGGACAATCCGACTTATGCCCAAATATGTTTGAAGCGCTTTGCTGTATTGATTAAGAAGGTCTTTTTCTGACGATTGAGCGTTAATGGCGCGCGTCACTTCCAAGAGTGCGTTGAGCTTAAACTCTCTGAGTTCTAGCTTGTCAATGAGTCTTGATTCCCGCGATTTTGTCATCTGAATTTTATGGATGAATTACTTCTTAACTCTCTCAGAATATTCCTTTTTCTTTGTGTCCACCTTAATGAAATCTCCTGTATTAATAAACAGGGGTACTCTTACTTCAACGCCTGTATCTACAGTCGCGGGCTTAAGCGTGTTGGTGGCTGTATCTCCTTTAATCCCTGGTTCTGTATACGTAATCTCGACCTCAATAAACTGCGGGAGTTCACAAGAAATCACCCGTTCTTCCTCTGCGTAGAACACAACAAGACAATGCAGGCCATCTTTAAGAAATTCAGGGGTATTAATGAGATGTTTCTCTATAGAAATCTGCTCATAATTCTCACAATTCATAAAGTGAAAACCCATGTCATCATTATACAGATATTGATATTCACGAGTTTCTATCCTCACAGGGTCAATCTTAAACCCTGAGTTGAATGTGTGATCCACGACCCTTCCCGTCTCAATATTCTTTAATTTGGTCCTGACGAATGCAGGACCCTTACCCGGCTTAACATGCAGAAATTCAACAATTTGCCACAAGCCATTGTTGTGATTCAAACACATGCCATTTTTAATATCTGAAGTATTTGCCATCGGTCAATTTGAATTCATATGAGTCTGCAAGATACATCTACCGTCACTTGCCTTCAAGTCGTATTGAGATTC
>JAPKBK010000250.1 GCA_028823435.1 Flavobacteriales bacterium | reverse complement strand
AGTGTAACAATTTTACCGATTTGCAATCTAGGATCACGTCATTTGTATCTTCTCACCTTTGTTAAGAAAGTAGAAACCATATATAGTTTGGGCTATTGTTGAAACCGCATGGACTGTTCATCAAGGCCGCGAAGGCCAGAACAATTGTCTAAGTTCAATTACCTTTTTGGGGGTAGAGATTGATGGTCAGAATATATCTGGTTTAATATACGTAGAATACCACGACGTAATTCCTCGATTGCAATTCTCGAACGACAGTATGGACGCTCATAAATAACAGCAACTGTTTCTAACAGAAGTGTAACAATTTTGGTTATTGTCACACATCATTGCGAAACATTTGCTTTAATCGACCAGCTTTAAAAGAGGTCTGAAATTGACTGTTTATTGAAATCGCTTCTTCAAATAAAGTAAGTACATGATTGGCTGCCAGGCCTCAGTGACGTATCTGTTAGCTGAAGGGGGTGAAGGAGGAGTTTAGCAAATGAAATTAGATATCACTTCCTCCGCTAGAACTGCTTCCGCAATCGCTCAACCTTTCATGAATATTCATCAAGGTTGACTGCTGACTTTTACATACTCATTGTCAAAACGATGTCGAGGACAATGATCGTAGTAGATATTACAACAGGTGTTACAGGTTGTCTTGTAGTTACATCTTTACGTCTAAGCTGATCTTTGCCTTGGATGTCAATGAGTAGTTTGATTGCAATTTGTTCATGCTGTTTCTTGTTTCTTTTGCTTACACATTTTTTAATTGTTAGGATTAATTCTTATTTTTGTTTAGATTTTCTAAGAATTTTAAGTTCAAATTATAGGCAATTGCTATAGAACCAGTAGGCACGGGAAAATTGTTGCGGGAATGAAGTTGGAAGGGTAAACACAAATAAGACCAAAATAGGTGGTAAAATGGAAAGAAATAAAAATATTTCAACATGGGTGGGGTTATATAAAGGCCGCCATCTGTTGGAGTTTTGTAGCAACATTCGCAGCCATAGCGTCTCGAGATGCAATGATGACTTCAAGTTCCAAGGCTAAATCATCACGTTCGGTAGTCAGGGCGATGTGGTCAGAATATAAGTCTGAAGACCTTTCTTCTCTTCGCATTTTAGACCGACTTGAAGCATCACGATTTCTTTGCATTCGACTTATTTTCTTGGCCGCTTTATGCTGTTGATAGACCACCAATGCACTAAGGCAGGAAGGGCATAACCCAGAATCAGACTGGCGACATTTGGGTTTTCTCGATCCTGTTACCGAATGATAACAATTCTTGACAATATTTCCTGTGTTCATAATTAAAATGTCCAGTAGCAAGGACGGATGATTGAAGAATAAGGCACATGATTTTTAAAACTAGAAATACGAGTTTACAAAGTTGTCACTGAGAAATGTATGCTTCCCTCAGTTGTGGCTGTTTGTATAGTATGACATAAATTGATTTGAATTCTGGCGGGAAGTTGTTACAGAGCGAAAAATAGCAACAAGTGATGCAGAAGGAATTAATCAAAAATAGGCTTTGGGCATAGATTCGAAAATGTCATAAATAGGGATAAAAATAATGGATGGCATAAAGAGACCTGGCGAAAATAAGAAATTTAGATGCAAATTAGCTTATGTTTCAAAAATACGATGTACGAGACGGAGGGCAAGAGGTTGCGTGATAATATTGTTGGTAAATTAGCGTTTGAAAAACATTATAAAAACAAAATTCAGAAATTTTTTAGCAGGACGCTATGAATGATTTTGAACTGATTGCCAAATCACCACATCTTCAGATTAGAGTTCATAGTGGAATTGGTATTCACCGAGATAAGATACCTCATTGTTCCACTTGGAGTTTGTACTTGACCAACGATGACTCCTGAAGGATCACCTATCAAAAATTTGGCCCAACGGCATGCCGATGTTGCTGAACAACGTCGAATTGAAGCCGAGGCCTGGGCCTACTGTTGTCAACTCAGCGAAAAGGAGCGAGTGGCCGGTGAGGCTGCTGTGATAAAGGCCGAAGAGGAACGAGTCGCTGGTCTCCACTTGTCATACGTCCTTAGGAAACAAGCCGTCAATGGAGGCCGTTGGAATGAAATATGTCGGCTCCGAGCCATGGAAGTTTTTCAAGGAAGAGTTGGGTTAGTCTACAATTTCGAGACTTGGATGAGAATTCTTGATCGCCGACTGTCAAGCCATGGGATATTTATCGGGTCGTATACCAGGAAATTCATGTTTCACCCGGAGCTCGGAGAAATTCCTCAACTTGCCTATGAAGACGTCATTGACCTGACTTAAGCCAGATAATTAATTTGATAGCCACATAACTGCTGCCATGTAACATAATAAATTTAAATGTCATACACAGCTGTTGTAGTTTGTCACGTCGCATTTTTGCAGTGGATCACTGTGTCAAGACGGTGGTGTGTAGAAGGAAGATGTGGTTGATGTAATGTAGTAAATTGGCATTTGTGGCGATTGTTTCAGATGCTGCAAACGGATGTGGGTTTAGCTTAAGCATTGACATTTTATAATATTCACTATGTTCACCAACATATTTGAAGAGACTATGAAAATGTTTATAATACAATTAGGCAAGCAAAGCAGATAGTAAAGAGAAGTCCATGATAG
>JAPKBK010000041.1 GCA_028823435.1 Flavobacteriales bacterium | reverse complement strand
GAACCCGAATGAGAGAATGCACAGGCCATTTTCCGTTTGACAGGAAGTAAGAACGCGAGAGTTCAGAGAACAATTGGTTCAGTCCAGGCCACAGATAATCGGCAAATTGAACTTCTACAATGGGCTTAAGTCCGGTACATGACATCCCTACTGTCGAGCCTATAATAAATGCTTCTTGGATGGGGGTATTAAAGACTCTGTCGTCTCCGAATTTGGTGCCCAGGGTTGCCGCTTCTCTGAAAACACCGCCCAGCCGCTTTCCGACGTCTTGTCCGTAGAGCAGCGATTCAGGATGTTTCGTCATGATCTCTTGCATGGCGTGGAGCGCACAATCGACCATCAAAGTGATCTCGGCACCTTTCGGTGTTCTGTTTCCCAGTTCTTCGGTCACGTCTGTCGGCGCAAATCTGTGATTCAGGAGGTCCTCAAAGACAGGCTCTTCAGCATTTCGAGCGCGATCAAACGCCTCGTTGACATCTCCATCAATTTCGGCTTTAATGAGCGCAAGTGATGTTGTGTCGAGAATATCTGCGTCTGTTAAATACTTTTCTATGCGTGGGAGAGGATCTCGTTTCTTTGCGTCGTCCAAATCATCCCTGTAAAACTCACGACGTACGCCTGACGTATGGTGGCCCAGAAGGGGCACAGTCGCATGAATGAGGAAAGGGCGCCGTTCTTCACGCACAAGGTTGATCACCTCCTCCATCAGCGCGAGGCAAGCAGGAAGGTCCGTGCCATCAACTTTGCGAACTTCAATCGGTGGGTATCCCGCAGCCATAGTCGTGGCGTCTCCAAATCGAATTTCTCTCGCGTGCGCTGAGATGTCCCATTCGTTATCCTGTACAAGCCAAACAATAGGTAGCTTCTTGAGTGCCGTCATATAGAGCGCTTCGCTTACTTCGCCCTCCGTCATCGCGGCATCACCTATCGAGCACATGACCACTGGTGCATCTCCCTTCGCCCATGTGTCAAGGCCTTGTTCTTCTCTGTACTGCAGTCCCATTGCAACCCCTGTAGCGGGTATCGCTTGCATTCCCGTTGCTGAACTTTGATGCGGTATTTTCGGCAGATCGGGACGGTTTAAAGAAGGGTGAGCGTAGTAGGTTCTTCCTCCAGAAAAGGGGTCGTCACGTTTTGCAAAAAGTTGCAACATGAGCTCCTCGGGTGTGATTCCCATCGCAAGAAGCATGCTGTCATCACGGTAGTAGCAACTGAGCCAATCCTGCTTTTTAAGAAGGGACCCTGCAGCGACCTGTATCGCTTCGTGGCCATTTGAGCACGCGTGAACGTATTTGGATGTGAGCTTTGCATGTTCCTCATACAGATCAGACATGCTTCTGGCAGTCCGCATTGTACGGTATGCAGAGATGAATCTGTCTGTTGATATTGTAGTAGATGAGTGTTGGGACATCGAAACAAAGGTACGTTACCTTCGAAGCATGAGTGAAGCGTTGCAAATCGAATTTCAAAAGTGGGAGGGTACGGGCAATACTTTTGTGATTATTGATGGATTTAAATATGTAGGATTTGACTTGCAGTCACTTGATAATAAAGTTATTACTAGGATTTGCGAGCAAGAAAACACGGATGGTGTCATCGTATTAGAAGCCTCTGAATTGCCCCATGTCGATCTCAAATGTGATTATAGAAACGCAGATGGCTCGCGATCGTTTTGTGGAAATGGGACCCGTGCTTCGTTTTTATATGCAAAAATGCAGGGTTGGGTGAATGATGAAGCAATTTTTGAGGCTTGTGACGGGCTTCATAAAGTCAGGCTGAATACGGATTTAGATTTGCCGAGCGTGAAATTTATGCCGCTGAGTTCTCCGCTTGAAATTGATCATGATGACTTCAGAGGGGATTTCTTTATCGATACCGGATCACCTCATCACATCCATGTTGTCCATGACACACAGACGCTGGAAGAATTTAACATTGACGCTTTCGGACGACGGGTGAGGTATCACACGCGATATGCACCTGATGGGACTAACGTCAATGTGTTGTGTGACTTGGGAGAAGAACTTTTATTGCGCACCTATGAAAGAGGGGTGGAAGGTGAAACAAAAGCATGTGGCACTGGTGCAGTCGCAGCGGCGTTGGTTCATTTCACATTGCATGGCGGCGAAACCCAGCGTAAAGTAAAGATGCCAGGTGGAGACTTAATTGTGCGGTTTGAACCGTCAAAAGATGGTGGGGGTTACAATGGCGTTTGGCTTAGCGGAAAGGCAAGCGAAATGGTCAGGGGGATTTTAAAGGTCGTGACCATGCTTCTTTTGATGTTGGGTCTGTCCCCGTTTTCAAGTCACGCACAGTGGCATGAAAACCTGAGTGATGAGGCCACTGTGAGTGTCATTACGTTAAGTCCGGGACATGATACCTATTCTGCGTTTGGTCATACTGCCATTAGAATTTACGACCCAGCGGAAGTGCCAGTGGTAGACTGGGTATTTAATTACGGCACATTTTCATTTGATGACGGGTTCTATATGAACTTTATGCGGGGCAGACTGAACTATAAGCTTACTGCAGCGCCTTTTTATATGTTTAAAAGTGCGTATATCGGATCTGGGCGTGGCATGTTTGAACAGCGTCTAAACTTGAATGCCAACGAAGTGAGAGATGTGGCTGGGTATTTGTCTTGGAATCTTGAGGAAGAAAATTCGGTGTACAGATATGAGTTTTTTAGAGACAACTGTGCGTCTCGTGTTATCGTGGTACTGGAGGCCGCTTTAGGCGACAAACTCAAGACACATTGTCGTGCGGATGGCAGAACATTTAGAGATGGACTTAGGCCCTATATTGAAGGTTCACCTTGGACTTCTCTTGGCATGGATTTTATTTTGGGTCCCAGAGCGGATGCGGTTATGACAGAGTGTGGTGCTTCTTTTATCCCTGATGATTTGGCTGAAGCGTTAAAGAGAATGACGGTCAATGATGTTCCTCTGACAAGTGAAAATGACAGAGAGGACCATTTGATTGTTGAGGGCACGTGGTTTGCGGGTCATCCAGAAGGCGCTCCGAAACGTCACTTTCCGCTTTTTGTGTCTCTCTTTTTCGTGGCACTCATTGGTGCTCTGAAAATCAAGAAGGCCATGAAAGAAAGCAAATCAGACGCTTCAAGTCACGCCATGTACAATGTGGTCCGGTTTTTTATTGCAGGCGTCGCAATGACCCTGGGGGTGGTGCTTTCAGCCATGTGGGTGCTTACAGACCATTCCGATACTTGGGGGAACTTCAATCTCCTGTGGACCTTGCCCGCATGTGTGGTTTTCCTTCCGCAAAGCTTGACATGTAAGAACAAGGCAATTGCTGCTGCAGCCATTGTTGTCGCTGCGTATTTGATACTGAGTCCGTGGCTGCTGCCCCAATTTACATCTCTTTCTTTGTGGTGTGGCGCACTCGCCGTATTTTTGGCAGTAGCACCCTTGCGCTGTCTACACATGCATACACGTTTATAAATTCTTTGAACAATGTCAGGAAAAATTAAAATAGCGTTTGTCTCCGTCATCTTGCTTACTGCACTCTACAGCTGTGAGGATAGGGAGGCTTTGAGCTGGGAGTCCGAGATCTTTCTCCCCCTTGTGGACGACAATGTGACGTGGTCTTCATTTGTGCCTGATTCATTGCTTGTCCTAGGTGAGGGTGGCGCGCCAGCACGTCTTGTCTACAAAGGCCCGTTTGAAGCCTTTAACGCTGACGATATCCCGGTACTTCCGGACACCACGTTGTTGAACACTTTTTCAATGGGAAATATACTTACAGTTGAGATTCCTGCGCCTGTAGATATTCCTTTTATGGAAATAGCCAGTGAAATGCAGATCACCAATTTGAGTGAAAATTCGGGCATGTATTTGCGCGAACTCATCCTGAGTGGAGGCATGATGGAATTCTCCGTTGAGAGCACGGTAGATGGGATCCTACATTTAAATTACGCACTGACAAGCATGACGATAGATGGTGAAGTAGTGGAAATTGAATTCAATGTGCCGCCTGCAGTTGGGGGCGTGAATGGCGTGTCAACGGTAAATATTGATTTAACCGGTGCGGTTTTCGACATGACAGGAGAAGATGGGAGCTCATACAACAGCATTTCTTCTTCCTTTACAGCCATGAATTCACCTCTCAATGAGGATGTTTTCTTCATTTCAAATTTGGACAGTCTCACCGTAAAGCTAGAGATGCAAGACATGAAGATTGAGAAGGCGAAAGGTTACTTTGGAGATGTCGAGCTAGACTTCGGTACCGAAGTAACCCTGATCGATACGGTCCCTGTGCCTAACCCTATACTAGACCTTGATGGAGCCGTAGCTAAAATACGCATAGAGAACACTATAGGAGCGGACTTAAGGCTTAATTTTGACACACTATTGGTGGATGGTCAGTCTGTGATTCACCCGACTTTATATGGTGCTCACGATATCCCTAGGGCACAATGGATCGATGGAAATCTCATAGACTTCACCACTTTAGAAATTGATTTGGGTGAGTCGGGGTCAAATATATTTGACCTCATGGAGAACTTTCCAGAGAAGTTTAGGATGGCTGGAAGTGCTCAGGTCAATCCGTATGGCGATATTTCATTCGGCAATGATTATGCAGACACAGATTATATTCCTGAACTCGAACTTGAAATTGAAATCCCCTTTCGCATGGGGTTAGACGGTGTCGTATTAGAGGAGGTATATAAACTGGACCCGATGGCATTTCCTAAGTTTGATGGTCGCCTTTTAATTGATCTGACGAGCACATTCCCTGTAGAAGTTATTGCGGATGTAGACTATGTCGTGGACGATGCAATCGGGACCGTCGTTGCTGTGAATACGCTCCTTGAAGCAGGCAGTAGTTTTCCGGAAATGCCTGCCCGTGCTTTGTTAATTATCCCATTGAATCAAGCTGTAATCGAACCAGGTGGAAATGTGTATGTGAATCTCACTGTGAGAACAGATGGCGCGCAAACCTTTACCGGATATGAAAACATTCGTGTTCAAGTGAGAATAGAAGGCACTCAATTAATCGAAGTAGAGTAATGATGAAATTTAAAACCAAAGCCTCTGTTTTCATAGTGAGCCTGTTGTTCACATCCTCCATCGCGGCCGCTGCTTCTTTGAATCTAAATGATTCTACGAAAGTGAGGCGGGCTGGGGATGCATCTTTTTCCGTTTGGGCGAACCAAAGCGGCAACGTATTGTCCACAGGATTTATAAGTTCATTGGCACATGGCGGATTTATAGGCCACGATATTCTTGACCCTGTTTTAGAAGCTCATGAGGGTGGTATGGGTTTTTTTGGGGGAAGTGTAGGATGGGAGAAGAAGTGGGCTACGAAGCCTTTTAAAGGCGGTAAATGGGCCTTGTGTGGGTCGATGGGTAGCGAAATACTTTATGATTCCCGGTGGACCTCAGATATGTTTGAGTTGATTTTTTATGGCAATGGGGGACATACGGGGAGAGTGGATGTGCTAAGTGGCACAGGAATGCGCATGGCTGAATTCAATAGATTTGGATTAGGCTTTGAGAACACAGAGACTAGGCAGAGGCTTGAAATTTCTCTTGTACAGAGGCTTACCGGTTTTGAGTGGAGTATCCCTTACGGTTATTTCTCGGTTTCGGAGAATGCAGATTCTCTGGATACTTATCTTCAAACTGAAGCAAGACTCCATGCGCTGGATGGACCATCTACTATGAATGTTCCTTTTGGAGATTCTCTTGATTTGCCTTTTGGATTTCTTCCCGCCTATGGCATTGGTATTTCCGGAAGCCTGCCATTGGCGTCTGAAACATTGCCGATTAGGTTCGACATAAACTTTTCGGATTTCGGCATTTTATTTGAGCCAGAAGGATCCTCCGTAGCTTGGTTTCAGGAGGGAATCGCAACAACAGGTTTGCCCGTTTTGGGAGATTCTCTGACTTGGGAATCAGTGATAGAAGGTGACATTAGTACAGATTCGCTGTTGTTAACGGGACGTTCTGTCAATCGGATGACACTCCTTCCTTACCGTTTGTCAGCTCATTTTATTTACGAACCTTCGCCTGATGTGATGATCGAATTGGGTGTTGAGACTGGGGGATGGATGCCAGAACCCCTTTATACTGCGGGAGTGGGGTGGACACCTTTTGACAGGCTTGCGTTTGGTGTTCAGGCCAAATATGGTGGATGGGGCAAGATGAGGCCTGTTGTTTGGGCACAATTAAAGTACAGCTGTAGAAGGATGTTGGTTGTAGAAATAGAAGATCCAATGGGATTATTTATAGGAAATGAGTCTTCAGATTTCTCATACAATAGAGGGGTTACGGTCCGCTTGGAAAGACTTGCAGGAGATGGATGGGATGCGAAAGGGGGCCGTTTCAAATCAACGTGTAAGCGCTAATTGAGGGAGTGATTTTAACAACACAGTAATTTCATAAAAAGATGGATTCACAGGCATTTCCAAATAAGCAAACAGAAGCTCAGAAGCAGGCGTTTGAGGATGTTTCAAAAGGGAAGCTGCTTGTCATTGCCGGTCCGTGTGTTGTCGAAGGAGAAAAGCCATTGTTTGAAGTTGCTGAGCGTGTCATAGGCACCTGTCGAGATTTAGGTTTACCTGTGATTTTCAAGGCATCTTATCGGAAAGCCAATCGTTCTCGAATTGATAGTTTTACTGGAATAGGTGATGAGGAGGCGCTCTCTTTGTTGGCACAAGTTCGACAACAGTACGGCGTGAAAGTTGTCACGGACATTCACACTGCGGAAGAAGCGGTCAAGGCAGCTGAATATGTTGATGTTCTTCAAATTCCAGCCTTTCTTTGTCGTCAAACCGATCTTCTTGTTGCCGCAGCAAAAACCGGATGTACCGTCAACATTAAAAAGGGACAATTTCTGTCCGCAGAATCGATGATTCACGCAGTCCAAAAGGTAAGAGATGCCGGAAATGAAGATGTTTGGGTGACGGAAAGAGGGACAACATTTGGCTATGAAGATCTCGTTGTAGATATGAGAGGTATCCCCGTGATGCGAACGTTTGCCCCAACGGTCGTCGACCTCACACATAGCTTACAACGTCCCAATCAAAGTTCTGGCGTGACAGGGGGGACACCTCATTTCATTTCTCCACTCGGTCGCGCAGCTGTTGCTGCTGGCGCTGATGCTGTCTTTATAGAAACGCACCCACGACCTTCAGAAGCACTTTCAGATGGCGCGAATATGCTTCATTTAGATCACCTTCCTTCTCTTCTTAAAACACTTTCAAGTATTCACGCATCCGTACGTTCATGAAATATACATTAGGCCTATTCATTCTTGCGTTTGCGATTGTGTTTTCAGTAGATACGCTTTCAGCCCAAAGCGAGATTCAAATTCGCGTTGTAGGCGGCCCCCTTGTAGATGAAGCCCATGCCGTGATTCCTCTCGCTAACAGCACATATGTTGTAGGCTCAACGTCCAGTCACGCAGACGGAACCGTCAGAGGCTACATCATTAATTATGATTCAGATTTTCAATTTGCCTGGAGCATGCTTACGCCCTTTGGATCGCCTGTAGAGCAAGCGGTGGATGCGTGGGACAATGTGCCTTCTGGAAGCAGTGGAGACCTTACGGTGCTTTCACAACGGCTCGGCGAAAACGACGCCTACAACATCGTGCTGCACACGATAAAAAATCTAGGAAATTCTGGCACGATCGTGGAGACAATAGAAGTGATGCATCCCTTGAATCAAGATCCCGTGTCTGCCGTTAATTGGCGTGGAAGTAGATGGGCGGTAGGAAATGTTGAAGGAGACGGGTGGCTGCTTAATATTGATGACCCCTCATCTGTAGAAGGCGCGTCATACTTGACATGGGGGCACCCAGTCATTTCTGAATACGTCGAATCGGCAGGTGTTTATGGCGATACATTGTTTGTCGCCGGATCTACAGAGATTGATGGTGTCTTGCAATCTACCGTTTGGGCGTGGGGCCCCGATGGGAACCCAATATGGGCTAGGATTTCTCCGGATACAGGGACTTTTGGTGAGAACGTTGCAAACGATATCGCAATCGGACCCGATGGTTTGGTGCTCATGTACAGCTACGAAAGAGAGGATTTGCCATTGGGGCACCGTGTCATGCATCTTGAGGTTGAGAATGGAACCCCAGGTGCGCCTGTTGATGCTTCTTCAGATGATTTTATGGAGGGATGTAACATTGCTTGGGCTGACAACCAACTTGTATCGTTGTCTCATGTAGATTTTGAAACAGGGTCTGAATCCGACATGTTTCTCACCTGGCTTGGTACCTATGGTGGTTATATCAGTTCTGGCATTTTAGGAACAAATTTCGCAGATGAGCCGAGAGATCTGAAAGTGGATGATCAGGGCAGGATTTGGGTGCTTGGTGTCACGAATGGATATCTTAATGGGTCATCTAGTATTTGCGTCTACCGTCTTGATTCAATTGATGTGATCCCAAACATCTCATCTGTTTCTCCAGGCCTGGGAATTAAAAATGACCCCATTTTTCTCAACTCAGTAGGGGTGAGCGGTCCATTCTTTCAAAAAAACGACCCCACGCTCTTTCCGAACCCCTGTTCCTCAAATGCGAGCGTGTCGATTTCGAATGTCGGACATGATTTTTGGGGAGGAGAAGAATTGGTTTGGTCTGTTTACACTTTGGATGGTCAATTGCACAAGGAAGGTGTGTCGAATGTCATTGACTGTGCTGGCCTTGCGGATGGTGCATATGTCGTTTTGATCACTTCAGCGACTCAGGTTTCACGCTTGCCACTTCAAATCATACATTAGCTGTGAAAAACACTCCTTTTCGTTTTCTGCCTTTTTTTGTAATTGGCTTTACAATGGTGGGGTGTTCTTTTCTGTCAGAATTGCCAAAAATTCAACCACAGGCAAAAACGTCGGGTTTTACGGTTTCTGCTTTTACGGTTCAGGCGATGCATCCCGGGGTAGAGATGAATTTATGGAAGACGTCTACTTACCGTTTAGAAATTGATGCTCTTTTCCCTGAGGGGTCACACGATTTCGAACTGTTCGTAGACTCGATTTCTGTGCCAGCTTCATTAATTAGAGATAGAAATGGCATTCCCTTTGACGACTCCAAACGGGAGCGAACCCAAGTTAAGTTTAAATCGAACAGACACTTTTATCGCCCCGGCTCATCAGGAGCGATGACACTCCCAGAGGAAAAGTATGCTGCTTCAGGGGTTGTCATCGAAGATGAATCGTGTTGGTTAACTTTCATGACGTCTTCAAATCGCATGATTCGCTGGGATCTCGGCGTTCCCAAGTCTCTGTCCACGATATACGCTCCCTGAGTAAACAGGTGATGCAGTATTTCTTGACCTTTTAAATGGCGAGAATATCTCTTAACTTTTTGTATTTTAGATTCAAAATTCCTTTCGCATGAAACTTCTTGTTGCTGTTTTTTTTCTTTTTTGTTCGAGCGTATTGTTTTCTCAAGAAAATACGGACTCCTTGCATTTTAATTATCTCAACACCTCCTTGTCTTTGACTGACAAAGAGCAATCGCATTTTTGGGACAGATATGATAAAATGAAACAAGAACAGACCCAGATTGTCACCAGTCAACGTGACATGAAGAAATCGTTGATGTATGCATTTGCTAAATCAGATAAAGAAATTAAATCTATCATAGCGCAAATCGCAGAACAGGACATTTTAAAGGTTCGATTAAAAAGAGATTTCATGATTGATTGCGTCGATCTTCTCGATGCAGAGCGGGCGATAAAATTCAGTATTTATGAAAAGAAATTTAAAAAAATGACAAAGTCAGACAATTCAAAATAGCCACCATGGTTTCTGGGTGTCATAAATAATCCGCAGGTAAAACTTTGACAATCACAATATCCAGACTGATTTAGGCGTCTTAATTGTGTAGCCAATGATTAAACCCCTAAATATTTTTACATATGCGTATTATTAAAAACACCCTTTTTGCCTTTGCGGTTTCTATGACTGCCATTTTTAATCTTGTGTCTGCCCAAAACGATGTTCAAATCACCAATGATTCAGAGGGTAACGAGCAAATAGTCGTGACTTATGAAGCAGATAAACCCAATGACAGTATTGGGTTGACTATCATGGGAGATACTCAAATCACGATTTGTCGATTTGCGCGCGTCTCGAATGAAGCCACTGACAATGGAATGTGCATTGCCACTTACAATGTACAAGATTTGAAGAATTGTGGTGCAGGTGAAGGCTTCCAAAAAGCCTACAATTCAGTTAAGAGCATCGCGGTGTACCACAACCCGCTCGAAAGCGATGAGAAGTTTTTGTTTGAAGACGACAAGATTGAAACAAATTTATAAAAGTGGGGGGAGTGAATAAAAGAAAATAAGGACGGAGAATTAAACCCTATGGTGATCATTATGAAGATTGATGACAATACTTCGGGGTGCGTTGTCTTCTTAATCTCAATGCGCTTTCAACTGTTTACGAAGTGCTGTCAATACTCTACGAATTAAGCAACTTGAGCACGTAACATTTGAGGTGTTGTATTCTCTTATTCATCGTGATTAATTGCGTAGTTTTGCACTGCTTGATATCAAGCATTTTTAGCCTCGTAGTACAATGGATAGTGCATGGGTTTCCGGTACCCAAAATCCAGGTTCGATTCCTGGCGAGGCTACGAACTGACTGATCACTCACAAAGAAATCAGTCGAGGCACACAAGGTGTGCAGCATAACGAAAGAGTAGGGGACAGAAGCTTGCTTCATGTCTCTATGCTCGGAGTGATGCGAAGCGCGAAGCGCTCGAATGATTTCATTCCGAACATCAGTTCCCTGTGAGTACGAGACATGAACACCGAGCCGAGCAAAGTGAGCGCGACGGTATTCCTGGCGAGGCTACAAAGACATGTCTGTTTTGTCTTCATTATCACGTCTAAAATCTCCTGACCCCATGC
>JAPKBK010000040.1 GCA_028823435.1 Flavobacteriales bacterium | reverse complement strand
AAAGAGGATAAGGAAGCGGCACAGAGGTCTTCAGTCACTGTTGCGGAACGTGAAAACATTACGCTTGCTAGTGCAAGAAAACGTCCCGCAATGAAAGTTGAGGTTGAAGAGCAAGAAATTGATCTCAGTATTTTCAAGAAGAGCGATGCGCAGCCTGATGTTGCAAGATCTAAAAGTGTTGAGGATGAATTGGCTGTAGCTGCTGAGAAACAAAAAGCAAAAGCGGCATCAGAAGCTGCTTTAAAAGCTGCTGAGGAAGCTGCTGCTGAAGAAGTGGCAAATAACGCGAAGTTGGCTCAAGCCAAAGCTGAAGCCGCTGCAAAAGCCGCAGCCCAAGCTGCTGAAGCCGAAGCCCAAGCTGCCGAAGCCGAAGCCCAAGCTGCCGAAGCCCAAGCTGCTGAAGCCAAAGCCCAAGCTGCTGCAACGTCAAAAGACAAAGAAGCGAAGGTCAAGGGGGCTGTAAAAGCGCCAGAGGTCAAAGGTTTAAAGGTTCTTGGGAAATTGGATTTTGAAGCTCAAGCAAAGGAAGCCTCAGAAAAGAAAGCTGCCGCAGTTGTTGCAAGAGCAAAGGCGAATGCAGAAAAAGATAAGATTGTTGTGAAATCAGCTTTGCCAGATATCGTTATTTCACCAGATGTAATTGAAGAAAAGCCATCTAATACGCTTATTAAAACAAAAGTCGAGAAGCTCACAGGCCCCAAAGTTTTGGGGAAAATCGTACTTCCGGTTGAGAAGAAAAGGACAAAGGACAACGGCAAACGAAAGAGAGTAAGAGTTAAGGTTGACATAGAAAAGCAAGCTAAGACGACTGGGAGAGGCGTAGGTCGACCAGCTCCAGCTGGTGCAGGAGGAAGACCCGGTGTGAATAAAGGACCAGGCGGTGCCGCCAGAGGTGGAGTGAGTAAGGGCCCGGTAGGGCGCGGGGGCCCAAATAGAGGGCCAGGTAACAGAGGCGTCGTTAAAAAGGAGGTGAGTCAGGAAGATATTAAGAAGGAAATTAGAGATACACTTGCACGTCTTTCAGGTGGTAAGAAGTCGAAGTCTTCTAAGATGAGGCGCGCAAAACGTAAGGATATTAAAGATCGTTCGGATGATGAAATGGTGCGACAGCAGTTGGAGGAGACAGTCCTTAAATTAACTGAATTCGTCACTGTTCAGGAGCTCGCAACTATGATGGATAAGTCTGTCAATGATGTAATCTCTGCGTGTATGACTTTGGGAATCATGGTTTCAATTAATCAGAGACTAGATTCAGAAACGATTACGATGATTGCTGAAGACTTCGGATTTGAAGCCGAGTTTGTAAGTTCGGATCTTGAGGATTCCATCGAATTAGAAAAAGACAGTGAGGAAGATTTGGTTTCTCGTCCACCGATTATAACAGTCATGGGTCACGTTGACCACGGTAAAACCTCACTTCTGGATTACGTGCGGAAAGCCAATGTAATAGCAGGTGAAGCAGGAGGTATTACCCAGCATATTGGTGCTTACTCTGTCGTTGTCGAAAGTGGCCAACAGATCACATTCTTAGACACTCCAGGTCACGAGGCCTTCACAGCGATGCGTGCTCGTGGTGCTCAAGTTACTGATTTAGCAATCATTGTTATTGCGTCTGACGATGCTGTAATGCCTCAAACAAAGGAGGCTATTCACCATGCTCAAGCGGCTGAAATACCTATGATTTTTGCGCTTAATAAAATGGACAGGGAAGCAGCTAATCCAGATAAGATTAAAAAGGAACTTAGCGAGATGAATGTGCTGGTTGAGGAGTGGGGAGGAAAGTATCAGTGCCAAGAAATCTCTGCAAAAGAGGGTACAAATATTGAAGAATTACTTGAGAAAGTACTTTTAGAAGCTGAAATGCTTGAATTAAAAGCAAACCCTGAAAAACGTGCTGTCGGAACAGTCGTTGAAAGCACACTAGATATTGGACGTGGATATGTCACGAACCTGTTGGTTGAGTCTGGCACGCTTCACGTTGGAGACCCTATACTTGCGGGTCAGTATTCAGGTAAAATTAAAGCGATGTTCGATGAACGCGGAAACCGTGTTGATGAAGCAGGACCTTCTGTTCCTGTCTCTGTTCTCGGTTTTGATGGCGCGCCTAATGCAGGCGATAACTTCAACGTGTTTGAAGATGAGAAAGAAGCGCGTACAATTGCTGTTAAAAGACAGCAGCGTCAACGTGAGCAAGGTGTCCGTACTCAGAAGAGTGTCACTCTTGAGGAATTGGGACGTCGTATTGCAGTGGGAGAATTCAAGGAGCTCAACCTGATTGTTAAAGGTGATGTGGATGGATCTATCGAGGCGCTCGGGGATTCTCTTGAAAAACTTTCTACGGAGAAGGTTCAAGTGAAGATTATCCACAAGGCAGTAGGTCAGATTTCAGAATCAGATATACTCCTTGCGTCAGCATCAAACGCTTACATTATTGGCTTCCAGGTACGTCCTTCAGCAACTGCGCGTAAACTCGCGGAAGAAGAGGAAGTACAGATCAAGCTATACTCTGTCATCTACAAAGCAATTGAAGAGATTCGTGAGGCAATGGAGGGACTCCTTTCAGCGAAGATCGAAGAGAAAGTTGTAGGAAGTGCTGAAATTCGTGAGACCTTTAAGATTTCTAAAATCGGAACAATTGCCGGTTGTATTGTCAATGAGGGCAAGATTTTACGTTCCAACAAGGTTCGGGTACTTCGTGAGGGAATCGTTGTTTATACGGGCTTGTTAGGTTCGCTCAAGAGATTCAAAGACGACGCAAAGGAAGTCGCAAAAGGATACGAGTGCGGACTAAATATTGATAAGTTCAACGACATTAAAGTCGGAGACGTTATCGAGGCTTACGAAGAAATAGAGGTAAAACAAACGTTAGATAGTTAATCTACAGACGTTCAAAGTTTAGGTGTTTCTATATCAGTCGGGACAATGACTGCATTAGGGTAGCTTTTTTTCAATGCGCCTAATTCAAATTCAGCCTCCCATCGGTCTCTGTAATTTCCTACGGAGACAATATAGTTTGGTGCGATTGATTCCAGATAGACCTTTTTTCCGGCCAGTTGACGTCTGCATTTGGCGCGAACTTCACGCGCACTTTCCAGACTGCCGAAATGAATTTGAACACGATATCCTTTTAAATGGTTCACCTCATCAAGCGCATTTGCATTGATGCTCATTATTGAGGCGTCCATATAAATTTGAACGTGCCCCATTCCGACTCTTTTTTCTAACACCTCGATTTCATCTATAAAATTGATAGAATCAATCATCTCAATGGTGTTTTCCTGAATTGTAATGGAACTGTCCAAAGGGGTGATTTGTTCAACAATCTGGGTTGTATCGGGTGCGGATCGAAATATATTTTTCCACCAAGAGCGACCCTCCTGGGCGAAACTCGATGAAGGTGGAGCGAAGAAACACAAAGCCAAATTTGTGATGATTAAAATAAATCTAACAAGCTTATTCATGGTGCAAATCTAATGGATGTATTCATTTTAAGCATCTTACAAATTGAAATTTGTTTGGAAACAGTCTAAATAAGCAGAACTGCTGACATTGCTATGACATAATGATGTGATAAACGTAAATTTCATTGTATTTTTGCACGATAATTGAGTGTACTCGATTGATATGAAAAAACCTATGAACAGTCGTTTGATCCGCGTTCAACATTTAGCACTAGCTATTTGTACAGTACTATTTTTCCAGGTTTCTGGAGTCGGTGCACAAAGCATCTGGGAGGCTGGCGACCCTATAGGTGGCCAAACACTTTTTAATACAAACTGTGCGTCTTGCCATAAGATTACTGATGAAGTCCTTGTTGGGCCTGGCTTGTATGGCATTCAGGACCGGTGGGGATCAAGCGATGACATGCTTGTTCAGTGGATTCAAAATCCCCAAGAAGCCCACGAGTCTGGAGACAAGTATATCAAAGGATTGGTCGACCGCTATGTCCCAACCTACGGATGGATGACAGCTCAAGCTGTTTCTAAGGAGGAAATCCGAGACATTATGGCCTACGTTAGTAACCCTCCAGAAGTCATAGGGGGCACTGCTGATGCGAGTGCCGATTGTCCTACGATAGATGATGACAAAGTAGAGGAATCTGAATCTGAGAATGCAATTTGGTTCCTCATTTTGTTTGTGCTGTTCATCACTATTGCACTAGGTGCATCAGGTGTAAAGCGTTCACTAACAGATGTGTTGGCAGAGAAGAATGGTGAGGAGATGTTGCCTGATTCTAGTTACATGCAGCGTTTGGGCGGATGGATTTGGAACAACCTTGTATTTGTTTCTTTGCTAGGCGTATTCTTTGTCTTATATCTTGTAGTAGCTGGTTACTCAGCGCTCATGGACATTGGTCTTTATACCGACTACAGCCCAGATCAACCCATTGCATTTATCCACAGCGTTCACGTTTGTGAGAACGAAATAGATTGCAAGTACTGTCACCACAGTGCTTACGAATCGAAACATGCTGGAATCCCGAGTGCAAACGTTTGTATGAATTGCCACAAAGCAATTAAAAAAGGTAAAATATCGGGCACGGTAGAGATTGAAAAGATTTACGCTGCGATAGGTTTTGATTCAAACTCAGGGACCTACATAGATGGTGAAGGGGAGATTGGCAATCTGTTACCTCAGGACAGTTATGACGGTGAGCCCATTAAATGGAACAAGGTACATAACCTCCCTGACCACGTATTCTTCAGCCATCAACAACATGTCACTGTTGGCGGTCTTCAGTGCCAAAACTGCCACGGTGACGTCAGCACATACAGTGTAGGTCGAATCGCCCCAGTGGAGGAGATCAATGAGTTGGTAGATGCTTACCCTGGTTTAATTCAATTGTCAAAGCCTACCCTTACGATGGGATGGTGTCTTGAATGCCACAACAAGGCAGAGGTTGATATGACTAGCAACGGATATTACGAAGAGCTTCATGAAAGACTCAATGACTCTGAAAGAGGTAATGAGGAATTACGTCGCTACTTAGAAGATGATAAAATCACTGTTAGAGAACTTGGTGGCTGGGAATGCTCCAAGTGTCACTATTGAACCCCTGATTCTGACGCCACATGGCTAATACGAAAAAATACTGGTCCGGTTTAGACGAATTAGACGGCACGGATGCTTTCCAGGAAATCCAATCAAAGGAATTCCAAGAGCAAATCCCTGTCGACAAATTTTTAGCAGACGAGAAATTAAACTCAACGACCACAGGTCGCCGAGATTTTTTGAAATTCATGGGTTTTTCTCTCACGGCAGCTACGCTTGCGGCGTGTGAGACACCCGTTATAAAATCTATTCCCTACACAAATAAACCAGCCGAGGTTACGCCTGGTGTTGCGAATTACTATGCGTCTTCTTATTACGACGGCATGGATTACGCGAATATTTTAGTTAAAACGAGAGAGGGGCGTCCGATTTTTGTGAAAGGAAATGCTGCCACTGGTACAGGCGCTGGTAAAGTGAATGCACGCGTGATAGGTTCTGTCATGGAGCTCTATGACAAAGCGCGTTTAGAAGGCCCTACAAAAAACGGAGAGGCGACAACTTGGTCGAACCTTGATGCTGCAGTTTCTGAATCAATCAATGGCAATGGTAGAGCCGTCGTGCTTTCTAATACGATTGTCAGTCCATCGACTAGAAAAGCGATCGAATCACTTGGCGCTGAACACATTCAGTACGATGCGATTTCTTACAGCGCGCTTCGTGAAGCACAAGCTGCATCTTTTGGCGTAAATGCTGTGCCACATTATGACTTCTCGAAAGCCAAAGTCGTTGTCAGTATCGCAGCAGATTTCTTAAACTCTTGGCTTACTTCAACACAGTTTGCACCTGATTATGCGTCACTCAGAAATCCAAACAGTGGATCTCAATCAAAGCATTTTCAGTTTGAATCTGTCATGTCAATGACCGGTACGAACGCAGATGTTCGAACAATGATCAGCCCATCTGAGGAAGGAAAGGTGGCAGCAGGTATCCTTGCTGTTTTAAAAGGGGGGGCAGTCTCGAACTTAGAGACAAAACTTTCTTCTCGTGTCAAAGCTGCAGCAAATGCACTTTCGGGTTCTAAGGGTGAATCATTGCTGATTGCCGGAACAAACGATCTTTCAACCCAGACTATTGTCGCTGCGATAAACCAACTGTTGGGGAATTACGGAACGACAATTGATCTAGAACGACCTTCTCAAGCATATCGCGGAGATGAATCTGCAGCGACACAATTAATTGCTGACATGAATTCAGGCAAGGTGTCAACGCTGATCACATATGGTTGCAATCCTTCCTACGATATGCCAAACGCTCAAGCCTTTAATTCTGGCTTGGCAAAGGTGTCTACTTCTGTGAGTATGAATGGCGTTGCAGATGAAACTGCTAGTCGTTCAACATTTGTAGCGCCTGATCACCATTATCTAGAAAGCTGGAATGACTTAAGTCTTCGCGCTGGCCGAATAGATCTTGTTCAACCTACAATTGAGCCTCTGTTCAACACAAGAGCCGCGCAAGAATCATTCTTGGTTTGGTCAAGTGCTGAAAATGCTGATTGGTACACCTTCCTTCGCAGTCAGTACAATGGTGATTACACATCAGATGTACTTTACTCGGATTCGGATTGGAACAGTGCCATTCACGATGGAAATATGGCAGGAAATGAGGTGTCTGAATCACCGAATTACACAGCCTCAATTGAGACTTCGCTTGCAGAGCGAAAAGTGTCAAAAGTGAAGGGGGGTGATATGGAGTTGGTCACTTACGTCAAGGCAACAGCAGGGGCAGGCCAGCATGCAGCGAATCCGTTTCTTCAGGAGACACCTGATCCAGTTTCTAAAGTGACTTGGGACAACTACGTAACGATGTCTAAATCAGATATGGTTGCGCTGGGTCTGAACACATATATCGCTCAGGAAGATCTGGCGACAGTTGTGAAAGTCACAGTAGGTGACAAGCAAATTGAACTTCCTGCATACATGCAGCCAGGTCAAAAGCCAGGTACGATCGGTATCGCTCTCGGGTATGGCAGAGGGTCAAATGGTGAAAAAATCGGTCAGGCGGCTTACCAAACTGGCGAGAAAGGACAGCACCTGATGCTAGATTCAGGTCTTCCTATGCCTATCGGAGTGAATGCATTCCCACTGACTTCTAATTCAGAAGGAAACACAATTTATGCGAGCTACGATGTAAATATTGAAGCAACAGACAGAGAGTATCCACTCGCTTGTACTCAAATTCACAACACCTATATGGGGCGTGATTCTGTCGTTCGTGAAACTTCTTTTGATTCATACCTCGCTGAAGCTGATAAGCCTAAAGGGAAAGCCTCTTGGAACATGGCGCATGCTTTGAATGTTCACGATGACACCAACAACGATGGTGTGATTGATGCAAGAGACAAGGAAAACACAAGTGAGTTTGATCTTTGGCACAGCCATCCAGTAAAAGATGTAGGACATCGCTGGGGCATGACGATAGATTTAACAACCTGTACGGGTTGTAGTGCTTGTGTCACAGCGTGTAGTATTGAGAATAATGTGAGCGTTGTGGGTAAGGATGAGGTTCTTCGTCACCGCGACATGCATTGGATTAGAATCGATCGTTACTACGCGTCCGATTATTCTCTCGAGAAAGGGGCGGATGAAGGCGTTGGCGTTATTTCTAGCTATGGTCTTATGGAAGATCCTGCTGAGAATCCTCAAACAGTTCACATGCCTATGATGTGTCAGCACTGCAACCATGCTCCTTGCGAGACGGTTTGTCCTGTAGCTGCCACCACGCATAGCAATGAGGGCTTAAACCAAATGACTTACAACAGATGTATAGGCACGCGTTACTGCGCGAATAACTGCCCGTATAAGGTTCGTAGATTCAACTGGTTCAACTACAAAGGGCACTCGAAATTTGAAAATGTAAATCCAGCGCACGATTCTCTTGCGCGTTTGGTTCTCAATCCCGATGTCACTGTTCGTGCCCGTGGTGTTATGGAGAAATGCTCGATGTGTGTCCAGCGTATTCAATCTGGAAAACTTGAAGCAAAAAAGGCTGGGACTGCGATTAATGATGGTGAGGTTGTTACAGCTTGTGCTGAAGCATGTCCGTCAAACGCAATTGCATTTGGAGACCTAAATGACACTGGTTCGCAGGTGCGTGCCATTTCTGAAAACAATCGTTCTTACCATGCACTAGAAGAAATAGGTGTACAGCCAAATGTCTTCTATATGACCAAGGTGAGGAATGTAGATAGTAACGAAGCTTGATTTAACTACAATGCAGAAAGAATCAGCAATACGCGAACCGTTAATCCTAGGTCACAAGACCTATAAGGACATTACAGACGATGTGGTCGGACCGATTGTCGGTCCTGCTTCACTCGGCTGGAAAATTTTGATTACCATATCGAGCATCATTGCCATTTATGGCATTGGCTCAATTTTATACCTCATAAGCACAGGAATTGGTGTTTGGGGGTTAAATAAAACTGTGGGATGGGCTTGGGATATTACCAACTTCGTATGGTGGGTAGGTATCGGTCACGCCGGCACATTGATTTCTGCAGTCCTCCTCTTGTTCCGACAAAAATGGCGGATGGCGATTAACCGCTCAGCAGAGGCGATGACCATTTTTGCGGTGATCATGGCTGCCGTTTTCCCAGGAATACACATGGGAAGGATTTGGTTGGCGTATTACGTTTTCCCCTTGCCCAATCAATTCGGGTCACTTTGGGTGAATTTCAACAGTCCACTTCTTTGGGATGTATTTGCGATCTCCACATATTTCTCGGTATCACTTGTATTCTGGTACGTGGGATTGATTCCTGATTTCGCGACAATTCGGGACAGGGTTACAAAGCCATTTGCAAAGAAGATGTATGGCATTATGAGTTTTGGTTGGAGTGGCCGTGCAAAACACTGGAATCGTTTTGAAGAGCTAAGTTTGGTGCTTGCGGGTATTGCAACCCCACTGGTATTCTCTGTACACTCGATTGTATCTATGGACTTTGCGACGTCGGTTATTCCAGGATGGCACACGACAATTTTCCCTCCTTACTTCGTGTCTGGAGCTGTTTTTTCTGGGTTTGCCATGGTCCAAACGCTTTTGCTCGTCATGCGTAAAGCCTATAAACTCGAAGACTATATCCATGTGAAGCATGTCGAGTACATGAACATCGTTATTATTGTGACGGGTTCCATTGTGGGTGTCGCTTATCTGACTGAGCTGTTTATTTCTTGGTATTCTGGTGTAGAGTATGAAAGCTATGCATTCATTAACCGTTTCTCAGGACCTTATAAAGCAGCTTATTGGACGATGATGACTTGCAACGTAATAAGTCCTCAATTGTTCTGGTTCAAGAAAATTAGACGGTCTTTGGTTGCGACATTTATCTTGTCAATCGTGGTGAATATCGGGATGTGGTTTGAGCGTTACGTCATTATCGTCACCTCTCTTCACAGAGATTACTTGCCATCTAGTTGGGGAGAGTTTATTCCTACCGCAACAGACGTTGGGATCTTTATTGGCACACTGGGAATATTTCTGACCCTTTTCCTCGCCTTTACGAGATTCTTCCCAGTACTCGCTTTGAATGAGCTTAAGACGATATTAAAGTCCAGCGGAGAGTCTTACAAAAATGAACAAGTCAAATAATACCATCATGAAAAAGGTATTCCACGTCATGTATGACGACGACGAAAAGCTACTGGTAGCAGCTCGTGAACTTGTAAGCAAAGGCATACATGTAAACGAAGTTTACTCACCATTCCCTATTCACGGAATTGATCCTGTGATTGGAATTAAGCGCACGCGATTGGCAATTACATCTTTCATGTATGCCATGTCAGGCTTATCATTGGCCGTATTCTTTATGTGGTATACAATGATTTCAGATTGGCCTATGAATATCGGTGGAAAGCCTAGTTTTTCTTTGCTTGAAAATTTGCCGGCCTTCATCCCCGTATCATTTGAGTTCTCAGTTTTTTGTGCAGCCCATGGAATGGTCATTACGTACCTCCTTCGCAATGGGACGCTTCCTGGAATGCCTGCGACAAATCCAGACCCAAGAACGACAGATGACAAGTTTGTCATGGAGATTACGACAGATACAAATAGCATGAATGCTCAGGATCTTGAATCGGAAATTAAGAAAACCGATGTATTCGAACTAAGCATCAAAGACGTGAAGGAATCATGATGTACAAAACAATACAATACACAACGTTAGTGATTGTAGCTTTTGCTATGATGACTTCCTGTACAACAAATCCAAATAGCCCAGGTGTGGAATACATGCCTGACATGTACAGATCCCCTGCGGTAGAAGCATACGTTGATTATGGCGAGGATCCATATTATGTAACAGAGGAAGTGGCGGTGTCGCAGCGAAACAAGCAAAGTGCACGAAAGCCAGTTGCGGGTTCCATTCCATTTCTAGGGGAGGATAAGCCGTTTGGCCTTCCATACCCTTATTCAAATACGCCAGAAGGCTATGAAATGGCGGGAAAACAGAATTTCTCACCACTGCCTACAACCCCAGAAAACATTGAGGCAGGAGCGTTAACTTTCGGGTTAATGTGTTCGCATTGTCACGGCGAGAAAGGAAACGGAGACGGTGCCATTTCTAAGAATGGCCATATCCTTGGTATACCCGACTTCTCAGCAAAATTGAAAGACCTTCCAGAAGGAAAGATGTATCACACCTTGATGTATGGCAAAGGTCTCATGGGTTCTCATGCATCTCAGATATCTCCCAAAGGGCTTTGGCAGATTATACAATACATTAAAGTCATGCAAAATGGAGGGGAGATGCCTTCCGTTGACGAAGATGTTGCAGAGGGAATGACTGAAACTCAAAATAACAACTAATCATGGAATTCAAATTTGAAGGACGTGCTAAGCTGATTACTCAAGTCTTAATGG
>JAPKBK010000249.1 GCA_028823435.1 Flavobacteriales bacterium | reverse complement strand
TTTGCAGCAACAACAACCATACCTGCAAACAACCAACGCGTTTCTTTGTCGTCTATCAACTTCCTCAACAGTGAAATCATCACGATGGAGGTCGTCAGGTTATCTAGTAAAGCGGAAAAGAAAAAAGTTAAGATGCAGATAATCCACATCAACTTCACCTTGTTGCTTGTGTTGATCCGATCTGTGATGACTCTGAATCCCTCGTGCGCATCCACCAGTTCAACAATTGTCATCGCACCTAAAAGAAAAAACAAAATACTTGAGATCTCCTGCATATGGTGGAGAAGTCTGTGCTCATAAAAACCACTTAAAGATGCATGTCCATCGTGGGAGAAAGACGAGAATAAATCTACAAGATGAGCTGGAACTTCAGTATAACCGGTCACAAACAAACCCCAAAGCACAGTTCCAGTTAACAACGCCGAGGCGGCCTTGTCAATTTTTATATTGTGCTCCAGCACAATCCCCACATATCCGATTACAAAAATCGCAAGTAAAATATAATCCATACGTTCTAGTTCAATGTTTTAAGCGCCTTCGCGAATGCTGTTGCTGTCAGCAAGGTTGAGTCAGAATGAATGGCGTGCGTGGCTTCAAGCGCGCGACATATCACTTCAGAAGTATCTCTAAATATTCCCTCATCAGACATGTCTACATTGCTGTCACTCATCAGGTATGCAAACACTCGTGCCATGCCACAATTTGCAATAAAGTCTGGGATTAACGTAATCCTCGTATCGACATATTCTGCAATGGGTCCATAGAAAATAGCCTTGTCTGCAAACGGAACGTTTGCCCCAGACGAAATAAGCGTTACTCCTGCATGAATCATCCTTTCAACTTGATCTAATGTCACAAGTCTAGAGGCTGCACAAGGTAAAAACACATCTGCTTTTATATCCCAAATTGATTGATTGACTTCGTCAAAGGAAAGGGCGTCATCAGACACAAGAGAATTGCCTCTTTTCGCAAAGAAGAGATCAGCAACTTGATCTGCATCCATACCTTCCGCCTTGATAAGCCCACCTGCTCTGTCTATAATACCCACTATTGTTGCCCCCGCTTGAGAAAGATAGTACGCTGCGGCTGCACCTACATTGCCCCAACCTTGAATGATCACTCTCTTGCCATGGATGTCGCCGCCATAAATATTGTAGAAATGACGCACAGATTCTGACACACCATATCCCGTAATTAAATCAGCAACTCTGTATTTTCGGTGTACATCTGGCGAAATAGTTACATCCTCCACAATCTGAGAAACGCCTTGACGTAGATTTCCAATTCGGTGAACTTTTTGGGCTTCGTTTGGTTTAAAGTGCCCCGTAAAAACACCCTCTTGAGGGTGCCAAACACCATTTCCTTCTGTAATTGGAATCACCTCGTGTATTTCATCCACATTCATATCTCCTCCAGTACCGTAGTAATGCTTAAGGAGAGGTGTAACTGCAGCGTACCAGCGCTCAAGTACACCTCGTTTGCGTGGATCGTTTGGGTCAAAATTTATACCTGATTTTGCGCCGCCAATTTGAGGCCCAGAAACTGTGAATTTGATCTCCATCGTCTTTGCTAGAGACTCTACTTCGTTTTGATTTACACCTAAGTGCATGCGTGTTCCGCCTCCAGCAGCACCACCTCGTAAAGAGTTAATCACTACCCAACCTTTTGCTTCGGTCTCAGTATCATTCCAACTAAAAACGATTTCTGGCTTACGTTCTTCGTAATGCTTAAGAATTTCTTTCATGAAAATATCTTGTGACTTTCGATCGGCAAATATAACCACATCTTATCATCTATTGGGCATCCAAACAGCGCCACTTGAAGAAGAAATCGAAGCGCCCGTCACAGTTTGTAAGGTATTTGGTTTATTTAAAAATCTCAGGAGTCCCAAAAAGGCAAATGCATACGCTTCTTTTCCATGAATCATATTTGAATCTGGCGTGACAAATTCAAAAGAATGAATGCGAGATAGTGCATGAAGACGGGACATTAAATACGTGTTAAAAACGCCTCCGCCTGTGACCAAGATTTCTCCAGAGGACTCGCATGAATTGATGATTGTTAAAGCGATATACTCAACGGAAGTGCACATTCTATCTTCCAAAGACACATGCTTATACGTATTTAAAACTGGCCAAACCTCAGCGTTAACCCACTCTATTCCTAAACTTTTTGGTGGGGGGAGATGATGATATGGCAATGACATTAAATCCGTCAAAAATGCTGGGATGACCTTTCCAGAAGAGGCTATTTCCCCACGATCATCGTAGGCCAATCCTTTTTCAGATGCGAGCATGTTTAACAAATTGTTACACACGCCTATATCCCAAGCCCTTGTATTCTTAGAATTTAAATGAGAGATATTTGCAAAGCCCCCGAGATTTAGACACGCAGAATATTGGGAGAATAAAACCGAATCGGCCTTGGGGACTAAGGGTGCACCCTGTCCACCATATGCTACATCCAATCGACGTAAATCACAAACTACAGGTAGAGAAGTAAGCGCTGCGAGATCTGCACCAGAACCAATTTGAACAGTATACCCATCTTTTGGATTGTGAAAAACGGTGTGACCATGAGAAGACAACAGATCCGCATTTGCGTTTAGCGTATTTACGCATTTTGCA
>JAPKBK010000039.1 GCA_028823435.1 Flavobacteriales bacterium | reverse complement strand
ACATCTGTAAATTGAAAATCACCCTCGTTTCTCATTAATACATTTCTGTATTCTGAACTCAAATTTTCCGGATTTTCATAATATCTACATATGTAAAGATCAAGATCTCCATCGTTGTCATAATCACCCCACGAACTTCCTTCTGTAGGGACGTTGACTTGCGGTATGTTCGATAAGACAGTCACATTGACAAATGAAGTATTGTGAATGTTTTCAATGATTTCTATCCTGCCAGCTGCATCGGAGTAGTAAAAGTCCAAATCTCCATCATCATCTAAGTCTAGCCACATGATTGACTTTGATTCTGTTTGCTGAATAATAGGTAAATTAATCGATGTAAATCCATTTCCTTGATTGTTTATGAACGTTCTTAATCCGCCAGATGAATTGCCGAATGTCAAATCATCCCATCCATCCATATTCCAATCGACAGTGGAAACCCCTGAACCATAAACCCCATCCCAATCATATTGGATGATACCCCACATAGGCGCATTGTTTGTGAATGTTTGCGCTTGTAAATAAAATGGAATGAAAGAAATAAGAAGAAGACAGTACCTCATGGCAAATGTTTTAAGGTTCAACCGCAGCTGTTATGTCCGCTTCTAAGAGAGAAGTACACATGGGTTCCAAATCGCTAAAAGCCCCATTTTTCACAACGCACCTCCCTTTGTAATGAATGATCATTGCACATTGCTCGGCCTGAAGGGGTTCATGTCCGCAACTGGACACCAAACATTCAATCACGTGGTCAAACGTATTGTGGTCGTCGTTGTACACGACCAGTTTCCATCCGTCATCAATATTCACCTCCACCAAGACTTCTTCTTCAGTCTCAATGGAGAAGTTTATTCCTTGATTTATATTAATCTCGTGCTTCATTTACTGTTGCAAAGATAAGGTGTGATAATCCATGCTATTGGCGGACAGTCTCAATGTATTTTTGCACCATGTCAGAAAACAAAAGTAGACACTTTATTCAGCAAATGATTGATGCTGATCTAGCTGCTGGTAAAAATGGGGGAGTTGTGCATACGCGTTTCCCCCCTGAGCCTAATGGTTATCTCCATATCGGACATGCAAAAGCAATCTGTATTGGTTTCGGATTGGCGAAAGAATATGGTGGATTGACAAATCTCAGATTTGACGATACAAACCCCATAAAAGAAGAGATTGAATACGTTGATGCAATACGGGAAGACTTAAAGTGGCTAGGGTTTGAACCTAATGGTGGAGAGTTCTTTACAAGTGATTACTTCAATGAATTGTTTGCACTTGCACTTAAACTTATAGACGACGGGAAAGCGTACGTTGATGACCAAACATCTGAGCAAATAGCCGAACAAAAAGGGACCCCCACAGAAGCTGGTAAGCATAGCCCACATAGAGACCGCAGTCCCGCAGAGAACCGTGATCTATTCGAACGCATGAAAGCAGGTGAGTTCGATGCAGGTTCACGTGTTTTACGTGCAAAAATTGACATGGCAAACGACAATATGCACTTGCGTGACCCTCTCATGTATCGCATCATGTATGCAACACATCACCGCACAGGAGATGATTGGTGTATTTATCCCATGTACGACTTTGCGCACGGCCAGTCAGACAGTTTGGAAGGCATTACACACAGTCTGTGTACGCTTGAGTTCGAAGTGCACAGGCCTTTGTACGATTGGTATATCAAGAATCTTGACATATTCCCTTCGTGCCAAACTGAATTTGCCCGTCTTAACCTCAACTATACAGTCATGTCTAAGCGGAAACTACTGACTCTCGTCGAGGAAGGCTATGTGGATGGTTGGGACGACCCTCGAATGCCTACGATCAGTGGGTTAAGAAGACGAGGGTATACCCCTGCGAGTATTCGTGAGTTTATTGACAGAGTAGGCGTGGCCAAACGCGAAAACATTATCGATGTAAGTCTTTTGGAATGGGCGCTACGTGACGACCTCAATCGGGTTGCGCCACGTGTTATGGCAGTTCTTGATCCCATTAAGCTCGTCATCATCAACTATCCCGAAGGTCAAATTGAGATGTTGCCCTCTGAAAACAATCCCGAGGATCCTGAATCAGGCACGCGAGAACTTCCATTTGGGCGGGAGCTCTTTATAGAAGCTGAAGATTTTAAAATTGAGGCAAATCGCAAGTGGTTCCGACTCGCTCCGGGGAAAGTTGTTCGATTAAAAAGTGCGTATAAAGTGGAGTATGTCGACCATGTGTGTGACGATTCAGGTAAAGTCACTGAAGTCCATGTGAACTATTTTGAGAATTCAAAATCAGGATCAGATACCAGTGGAATCAAAGCAAAAGGAACCCTACACTGGGTTGAATCTACCCACGCGATTGATGCTGAAGTACGTCTTTATGACCGACTGTTTGCTGACCCCAACCCCGATGGTCACAAAGAGAAGTCGTACATGGAATTCCTCAATCCCGAGTCGATTCAAGTGTTATCCAATTGTAAACTGGAACCTTCGCTCAAAAATGCACAACCAGGAACGACCTATCAGTTTACGCGCCTGGGATACTTCACGCCAGACACAAAGGGGGAGGGTGTATTCAACAGAGCCTTAACATTGCGTGACAGCTGGAAAAGTCAGTAATTAAACCCTTTTCAGTCCCATCTCTGCACCGAGTGTGAGCATGAGGTCAAATGCTTCGTCGGGATCGTTTTTGATGTCTCCTTCGAGGATTGCCTCTTTGATGGCTTTTTTGATATCTCCGATCGGACGCGAAGGTGGAATTCCGAAGGTATTCATGATCATCTCACCTGTGACAGGTGGTTGGAAATTCCTCACCGAGTCATTGCCTTCTACCTCCTTAAGCTTCTTGACGACAATGTCATAGTTTTTAAGATACCTTGAGACTTTGGCCTCATTTTTTGAGGTTATATCTGCTCTGCAAAGAATCATCAGTGCGTCAATGTCATCTCCAGCTTCGTTGAGCAGTCTGCGAATCGCACTATCTGTCACGATCTCTTTTGTGAGCGCTATGGGGCGAAGGTGCAACAGGACGAGTTTTTGAACAAACTTCATCTTTGCATCCATTGGAAGCTTCAGACGAGAGAAAATCACAGGAACCATTCTGGCGCCTTTGTCTTCATGACCATGGAAGGTCCATCCGTTCTTTTTATCGAAACGCTTTGTAGGTGGTTTGGCGATGTCATGCATTATCGCTGACCAACGGAGCCATAAATCATCACTCTTGGCACACACGTTTTCGAGAACTTGCAGGGTGTGAAAAAAGTTGTCTTTGTGCCCTATGCCATCTCTCTTTTCCGCCCCTTGCAAGGCCACCATCTCAGGGAAGAAACGCGCCAGTAAACCAGTGTTTGCTAGTATTTTAAAGCCTTTCCCCGGTTTTTGTGTGAGGATTATTTTATTAAGTTCCGTATGGATTCTCTCCATAGAGATGATGTCCAGACGTTCTGCATTTCGCTTCAGGGCATCTAAACTTTCAGGTACGATTGTAAATCCAAGCTGGGTGGCAAAACGCACCGCTCTCATCATTCTGAGGGGGTCGTCGCTGAATGTGATGTCCGGGTCCAATGGTGTGCGAATCACTCCGAGGTCTATGTCTCTTAGGCCGTTAAATGGATCTATCAGTTCTCCGTAGTTCTTTGAATTTAAGGAGAGTGCCATTGCGTTGATCGTGAAGTCGCGTCGGTTTTGGTCGTCTTCAAGTGTGCCATCTTCAACGATGGGTTTCCGACTCTCTCTGGCGTACGATTCCTTTCGCGCACCGACAAATTCAATTTCTAGGTTTCCGTAGTTGAACATTGCGGTACCATAGGTCTTAAAGACATTCACATGCTTAATGCCTAGTTCTTTTGCAACAGCTTTTGCGAGATCAATCCCTTTGCCTTCAGTCACAACATCAATGTCATTCGAAGGTCGCCCAATAATTAAATCACGGACATATCCTCCGATGACAAAAGCACGTTCACCACGCCCGTCAGCAGTTTTGCCTATGGCTTTAAAGACTTTGTGTTTGAGGGCGTTTTCGTAATTCACAATTGGATCAAATGGGATGCAAAGCTAATCTAGAGATTCGATTTTCACTAGAGTTAGTCCCGAAGAATTTTAAATCTTTCGGCAGTATCAAAAGAGACGATGAAGGACGAGGTGTTTACAGTGCGATCAGACCGTCTGTGAGCGCTGACAAAGTCAGCTCCTTCAAGGATCTTAGAATCAATCGCGTCGAAATTTGCGGGTGTAGGGGAGCCAGATATATTTGCAGAAGTACTTGCGATTGGACGTCCCAGTCCATTGGCGACAAATTCCATCCAAGGGTCTCTTACCAGACGGACACCTAATGAACCGTCTTCTGCGAGAATGCTTTTGTCTACACCTTTTCCTCCAGGCATGACGACAGTGGTGGGTCTGTCGTTGTGCTCAAAGAGGTCCCAAACGGCATCGGGTACATGCGCAAAGTGCTTTTCGATTTGTCCTTCTTCAGCCACTAGAATAAGGATGGGTGAAGCTTCTGATCTGTTTTTCAGCGTTCGAAGTTTGTCCACTGCAGTGGGGTTTGTGGAATCGCATGCAATACCCCAAACCGTATCTGAAGCATGGACAATGACATTTCCTGCTCTTAGATTTCTAACAGCTTCTATTGCATCGTCTCGCCACGGTGCAGATTTGTTCTTTCTGCGACTCATCGTTTAGACAGCCATTCTTCAACGTTGTTTTCTATTCTAGTGAGTGGTGAAATAGACTCTTCGCCATGAAATGTGTCACCTGTAATTTTCTCGTAGAGTTCAATATATCTTGTGGTAACGACTGAGACAAATGCGTCGTCTAGTTCCGGTGGGCTTTGATTCTCAAGTCCCATAAAGTCATGTGACATCAGCCATTCTCGAACAAATTCCTTGCTGAGTTGTTTCTGGGGCTCGCCTTTTTCTTGGCGATCTAAATAGCCCTCTTTGTAAAAATATCTGGAGCTATCTGGTGTGTGAATCTCATCAATGAGAACAAGTGTGTCATTTCTCATACCAAACTCATATTTTGTATCCACGAGTATGAGACCTTTCTCTGATGCCATTTCTGTTCCTCTTGCGAAGAGTGCATGGGTCACCCGTTCTAATTCGGCATAGATCTGAGGAGTGACAATGTTTCGAGAAAGGATGTCCGCAGAGGAAATGTCTTCGTCGTGCCCTTCTTCTGCTTTCGTTGCAGGTGTAATAATGGGGGAGGGGAATCGGTCGTGCTCCTTCATTCCCTCGGGCATCGTTACGCCACACAACGTTCTCTTTCCCAAAGCATATTCGCGCCATGCGTGACCGGTAAGATATCCTCTGATGACCATTTCTAAGCGAATGGGCTCGCACCGATACCCGATCGTTACATTTGGATCAGGGGTGGCCAATTTCCAAGTGGTGATGATGTCTGATACGGAATCTAAGAAAGTAGCAGCGACACCGTTAAGAACCTGTCCTTTAAAGGGGATTCCCCGAGGCATTACGACATCGAAGGCGCTAATTCGGTCAGATACTACCGCAACCATCAGGTCGTCGCCTATGCCGTACATGTCACGGACCTTTCCGAAGTATGCCGAGGTTTGGCCTGAGAAATTGAAATCAGTCTTCGTTATGGGAGTGGTAGATGTCACATCCATCATTGTTCATCTTTTTCAAAAGCGGTTATAACAGCACGTACAAGTCTGTGCCTCATCACATCAACTCCGGTCAGTCTAATTGTCGAAATACCTTCGACATCCTTGAGTATATTTAAAACATGAACAAGGCCTGATTTCTGTCTGTAGGGGAGGTCCACTTGGGTTTCGTCACCAGTGATAATGTACTTTGCATCCCGTCCCATACGTGTCAAGAACATTTTTATTTGAGGAATTGTCGTGTTTTGTGCTTCATCTAGGATGACAAAAGCTTTGTCTAAAGTCCTTCCTCGCATAAACGCAAGAGGGGCAACTTCTATCACGCCTTTGTCCAAGAATTCAGCGACCTTTTCAGGAGGAATCATGTCCGTGAGCGCGTCGTAAAGTGGCTGTAAGTAAGGATCTAATTTTTCCTTCATGTCCCCAGGGAGAAAGCCGAGATTTTCACCCGCTTCAACAGCTGGACGCGTTAAGATTATCTTCTTTACACGCTTTTCTTTAAGCGCTTTTACAGCAAGCGCGACAGCGGTGTATGTTTTTCCGGTTCCAGCGGGACCTACAGCAAATACCATGTCGTGTTCTGCGACGGCATCAACAAGTTTATACTGATTTGGGGTTCTTGCATACACCTTATTCCCAGCAGGGCCATGAACAATCACATTGTCGGCCCCGGCATCCTTCATGAATGTGTCTTCGTTCGACTTCGCTAACCTGTCAAGGTCGTCTAACGTCAGTGTTGAGTACCGGTCAACATGCCAGACCACCATCCTCATTATTTCCTCAAATCTGCCTACATCTTCACGGCTTCCCTTCACAAGGAGATCGTGTCCTCGAGAAACTATGCGAAGTTTAGGAGAAAGTCTTTGTAACGCGCGTAAATTTGCATTCTCGTTACCAAGAATTACAACCGGGTCTAAGCCCTCAATCGAAATCAGTGTCTCATGCATGTTGAGGACAAAAATAAGTACACCACCTTTGTCTCATGCCTATAATTACATTAACATCTGATTATGGTCCAGAAAGGTACTATGCAGGCATCCTTAGAGGCGCCCTAATTGCTGCTGTGCCTGGTGTTGATGTCGTTGACCTGTCTCACGATGTTAGAAAATTTAATTCTGTGGATGCCGCTTTAATACTGCGCTCGTCTGTGGCTCATTTCCCAAAAGGAACCATTCACATTGTCGCAGTACAATCTGAGGCTACCACTGAACGCCCACATCGCATCGTTCGGATTGAGGAGCAGTATTTTATAGGCGCAGATACAGGCGTCTTTCACCTCATTTTCGGAAAAAGTCCAGACGCAGTATTTGACGTGTCCAGTATGATGGCTGATTTTGATTATCCAACGTTCCCGGAACGCGCTATATTCGTTCCTGCCGCCGCCCATTTGGCCCGAGGAGGAATTCCAGAGCTCTTGGGGCGTCCTGCTTCGTTGTCCGTTCCGAAATCAATCTTGCAACCCGCATTTGAAAATCGAGTGCTCACAGGTCATGTTATTAATATAGACGGCTTTGGCAATTGTATTACAGATATTGAAAGGAAACATTTTCGAGAAGTGGGTCCTGAAAGGGAATTTGTAATCGTCATGCGATCAAGTAGAAGTGACATTAGAAAAATCAGTCACAATTACAGCGATGTTCATATTGGTGAACCTGTCGCGCTATTTAATCATTTGGGCTTTTTAGAGATTGCTATAAATCACGGCGCTCCTGGCACTGCAAACGGAGGAGCGACTGGTTTATTAGGAATAAAGATTGACGATGTACTTAGAATTGAATTTTCAGATTGATTATATTTAATGACCAGCATTATTAGAATTGTTAGAATGACTTTCTCAGAATCTAGGACAGTAGATTTTGACGTTCTTTTTGCCAAACACGCCAACGAAATCTCGTCTCAATCTGGATGTTTTTCTGTGGAGTTAGTCAAAGATGCTTCAAATCCAAATATCAGAACGACGATCAGTCGGTGGGACAATGAGGGGAGTTTAAATAAATATAGAAAGTCTGTGTTGTTTGGTAAAGTTTGGCCAGAAACAAAGCAATTATTTTCTGCACCTCCAGAAGTGATTTCGTACATTTCACATTCAAAATTGCATCTACAATGAGGGCTCTGATTTTTAAAGAAATTCGTGGTTTTTTCAGTTCATTAATAGGATATGTTGTTATCGCAGCTTTTCTTTTGTTAATGGGGCTTTTTCTGTGGGTATTTCCCGGTCCTTGGAACATCTTGTCTGGTGGAGTGGCCTCTATGGATCCTTTTTTCACTTTGGCGCCTTGGGTTCTTTTGTTTCTCATTCCTGCGATTACGATGCGAAGTTTTGCGGAAGAACGCAGAAGCGGCACCTTAGAGCTTCTGCTTACACGGCCTTTGCTTGAAGGTGAAGTTGTGTTTGCCAAATTCATAGGCGCCCTTGCGCTCACCTTTCTGGCATTGCTCCCTACACTTGGATTTGTATGGGTGTTGGGAGAATTGGGGAGCCCTCAATGGAACTTGGACTTGGGTGCTATTTGGGGTTCGTATATCGGCTTATTTATGTTCAGCTCTTCAGTAGCGGCGATCGGCATATTCACTTCAGCCTCCACCTCTCAACCACTTGTCGCCTTTCTTTCTGCAATGATTTTTTCGACGGTTGTCTATATCGGCTTCACTGCCCTAGGCGATTTCGCACTTTTAGGCCATTGGGATTATTACTTTGTCAATTTGGGATTTGAATCACATTATAGTTCTTTAAGTCGCGGACTGATTGACTCCCGAGATATCGCGTATTTTATTTTTGTTGACGTTTTATTTCTTCAGCTTGCCAGGTTCGTTCTCGCGCTTGAAAGAGGACGGATTGGAAGGGAAGGGCTAAGGTTATCTTTGGTCATGTCGATTTTCTGTGTGCTTCTTTTTTCGGCGCACATCGCTCATTTTTCTGTGGATCTTACTTCAGAAAAACGCCACACTTTAACGGAGGGTTCTCTTCAGCTTATGGAAGAACTTAATGCCGACAGCCGAGACGTCATCGTCACCTGTTACCTGACGGGTGATTTTCCAGCCCAATGGAAACGTCTTGAGAATTCTATCAGAGAAAAACTTGAAGAGTTTGCAGTAGCTTCAAGTAACCACCTTCGCTTTCAATTCGTGGATATCTATGAAACGGATGATCCACGTTCTCAAGGACAAAACGAAGAGAAGCTTCTCGAACAAGGTGTTTCATTCACGCGGATAGGATATGAAACTGGAGGTGGGAAGACATTTAGAAATGTTTGGCCTTCTGCCCTCATCAGTTCAGGAGGGAAAGAAGTGCCTGTCCAGTTCTTCAGGTCTGATACTCCGCAGCCCACAGAAGAGATGATTCAAGGTTCCATCAACGCTATTGAGTATGAATTGTCGACCTCACTTCGCAGAGTGTTGTTTGATGAGGTGCCAAACATCGCCTTTATTGAAGGGCACGGGGAGCTGCCAGAAATGGAAGTTGCGGACTTCATGAATTCATTAGATGAAGATTACAATGTTTCTCGGATACGTCTAGATGGGAAAATAAACATACTCAGCGAGCGCTTGGAAGGGATGAGGTATAGGACAAACCGATTTGACCTTGTTGTCATCGCTGGCCCAGATTCTACTTTCTCTAACAAAGACAGACTTATTCTCGATCAATTCCTCATGGGTGGCGGTCGTATGTTGTGGATGGTTGACCCTATTCTTACTGATTTGGATTCGCTTCGCTCATCCCAGACTACGATGGCGACAGCAAATCCAATCGGCCTGAATCATCAGCTTTTTGATTATGGCGTGCGTTTAAATAGGAATCTTGTGATCGACCCTCAATGTGCGCCCATTGCATTTGATGCCGGTCCACAAGGGAACCAAAGAAGCATGCAGCTTTTCAGCTGGTACTTCTCCCCAATCGCAATCCCACAAGGTATTTCACATCCAATCACAACAAACCTAGACCCCATTCATTTCGATTTTGTTTCTGGTTTGGACACTGTTTCTACTGATGCAGATCTGAAAAAAACTGTGTTACTGAGAAGCTCAGCTCTTGCAAGGACATACAAAGCGCCCGTCAGAGTTTCTAGTTCTATCGTTGATTTGGACCCCTCATACTTTAATTCTAACAATACGCCTTTCACCCCATTTGCTTTGCTCATTGAGGGTTCTTTTAAATCTCATTTCACGGATATTCTTCCCGATACTTTGCTGCGAGATGCAGACTTTGCTTTCAGAGCAGAGGGCAAACCTTCTGCCATGGTTGTTATTGGAGATGGAGATGTCGCAAAGAACAAGGTGATTCTCACGCAGGAAGGCCCACAAATTTACCCGCTGGGATATGACAGATATGCTGGGCGTGTTGTTTACGACAACAAAGAGTTCCTTCGCAATGTTGTCAATCATCTTTTAGATGAAAGTTCAATCATCTCTGTGAGATCACGTGCGATTACACTTCGCTCGCTCGACAATGATAGAATTACGTCTTCTCGACTGGGGTGGCAATCTCTCGCCATTGGATTGCCTCTTCTTGTTGTTTTACTGTCCGGCCTTGTCATCTTAAGACATCGCTCTAGGGTATATGGTTCATAATGTCTCGCATTCAATAAGAAAATATCGATCGAAATTTCAAAACAATGAAATCTAACCTCAGAATACTCATAGTTCTTATCGTTGTCACAACGATCACTGGAATTATTTGGAAAACACAAGATGCCAGAGGAGATCTGTCTTCAAATGTCCAAGCTGATTTCTCCATAGCAGATACGAGTCTTGTCAACAAGATTTTTATCGCAGACAATCAAGGTGGCTCGGCTTTGCTAGAGAGGTCTGTGGATACCCGGTTTTGGACTTTGAATGGGGAATTCTTGGCGCGTAAAGATGCGACAGACTTGCTTCTTAAAACCTTTGCCAGAATTGAAGTAAAGGGACCTGTCAATGAAAAAATGAGAGGAACTGTGATACGGAATCTTGCAGGAACAGCAAAAAAAGTTGAGATTTATCAGGGGGGAGATAGTCCCATTAAGACGTGGTATGTGGGAACATCGACACCTAGCCATACAGGGACTTATATGGTTCTAGAGACGCCTGGTCTCGGAATGTCTTCTGAACCTTTTGTGGTCAGTCTTAAAGGGTCAATAGGCTTTCTGTCGACACGGTTTTTCACGGATATAAACGAATGGAGATATACGGGTGTGTTTGATTTTCCAGGTAGATCTTTGGCTGAAGTGACCGTCATTCATCACGATACGCCATACCATTCGTACACCATTAAGTCAAATCCCAACGGGGACATCAGTCTTGAAAATGGTGCTGGAGCGCTTTTGTCAATTCGCGATACGCTGAAAGTGCAAGATCAATTTTTACACTTTCGAAAAGTCCATTTCGAATCATATAACAATCATCTTACTGAATCGGGGCAGGAAAGTA
>JAPKBK010000248.1 GCA_028823435.1 Flavobacteriales bacterium | reverse complement strand
GCTGGAACAGGGAAAACCACTTCTATCGGCGCAATCGTTCGAACACTTAAGGCGCAAAAAGTACCGACGGTTCTCCTTGCTCCCACAGGAAGGGCTGCAAAGGTGATGGCTTCATATAGCGGAATCAATGCCTCTACAATTCACAGAAGAATCTATGTCGGCAAAAAAAACAGCGACGGATCTGACGGGTATAAACTGGCACCTAATCTCTATAAAAAAACAACCTTTATTGTGGATGAGGCATCCATGATTGGTGAATCTGGAGGGCATTTAAATAATTTACTAGACAACCTACTTGAGTATGTGTTTTCCGGAATAGAATGCCGACTCATTTTAGTAGGTGACAATGCCCAACTTCCGCCTGTGGGGTGTTCAACTAGCCCCGCCCTGCAGGAGGAGAGATTGACAGAAAACCATTCACTCACCATCGCAACTGTTGAACTTACAGAAGTTGTACGACAAGAACTTGACAGCAGCATCTTGGCAAATGCACATGGTTTGCGTCTGGACATCTCAAATGCAATTGATAAAAAGAAAATAGAATATCCGCAATTGGACTTAAGCTTGGGACCTGATGTAGTGAGACTTCCTGGATTAGAACTTCAGGACATTCTTGAAACACTCCATGGCCGGTTTGGAGAAGATGGGGTGATCGTCATTACAAGGTCGAACAAAAGGGCGGTACTCTTTAACCAACAAATTAGACAGCGGGTTTTGTGGCAAGAAGAGGACATTAATGCGGGAGACCGTCTGATGGTGGTGAAAAATAATTATTTTTGGCTTAAAGACCACAAGGAATTGCCGGTGGACCTTATCGCAAACGGCGACATGCTAGAAGTCGTTCGGATATCATCAAGATTTACGCGATATGGACACGAATTCGCTGAAGTGGATGTGACTGTTTCTGACTTCCCCGACTATCCCTCATTTACAGTCACCATTTTATTGAGCATCTTAAATGATGTAAAAGCCTCAATGTCTCAAGCTGACTCAAAAGCGCTTTACCACGCAATCGGAGAAGACTATTCAGACTTAAGAACGAAGACGGCCATCCGTAAAGCAATCAATTCAGACCCTTGCTACCAAGCGTTGCAAGTCAAGTTTGCCTACAGCTTGACCTGCCACAAAGCGCAAGGGGGGCAATGGCCAGCAGTCATTATTGACCAAGGATATATCAGTGAAGAAATGATCGACAGAGATTGGTTAAGGTGGCTTTACACAGCATTTACGAGGGCGGAAAAAGAACTTTATTTGTTGAATTTCGACGACAGATTTTTCGCGAAACAATTAGAATAGCGTTTATTCTCTAACTGAATAACACACAAAACCCTGCCTTTTATTTAGGAGTAGGGAAAATGAATGTAAAGCCCTATTTTTGCACCCCAATAAACAATTTTACTATGGCTACAAACCGAACATTTACAATGCTCAAGCCCGATGCTACGGCAGCAGGCAACACAGGAAAGATAATCGATCGAATGATTGACGCTGGATTTGCGATCAAAGCAATGAAGTGGACACAACTTTCTAAAACACAAGCTGAAGCATTTTATTCAGTACACGCTGAACGTCCTTTCTACGGAGAATTGGTGGAATACATGACGTCAGGACCTGTCGTTGCGATGATTCTCGAAAAGGATGACGCTGTGGCTTCATTCAGGGAGCTTATCGGAGCGACGAACCCAGCTGAAGCTGCACCAGGTACGATTCGTGCAGATTTTGCTGAAAGTATTTCTGCGAACGCTGTTCACGGGTCTGATTCTGACGACAATGCATTGATCGAAGGAAGGTTTTACTTTAGTGAAAGAGAAGAAGCTTAGACGATGAATAAGATCAAAGTAGAAAACCCTGTTGTTGAGATTGATGGAGATGAAATGACGCGCATCATTTGGCAATTCATTAAGGATAAACTTATTCTTCCATATTTAGACATCGAGCTGCTGTACTTCGATTTAGGTGTTGAGAAGCGTGATGAGACGAATGACCAAATCACAATTGACGCGGCCGAAGCAATTAACAAATACCACGTAGGCGTTAAATGCGCAACCATCACTCCTGACGAAGGAAGGGTTGAAGAATTTGGGCTGAAAAAGATGTGGCGTTCACCCAATGGAACCATCAGAAACATTATCGGAGGGACTGTTTTCCGTGAGCCTATCATCATGAAGAATGTTCCGCGTTTGGTGCCAGGATGGACCAAGCCGATATGTATCGGACGTCATGCCTTTGGAGATCAGTATAAAGCCACAGACACTGTCATTAAGGGCAAAGGGACATTAAAAATGTCTTTCATACCTGAGGGAGGCGGCGAAACAAAAGAGTGGACGGTTTACAATTTCGAAGGAGATGGTGGCGTTGCGATGAGCATGTACAATACTGACGAAAGTATTTACGGATTTGCGCATTCATGCATGAACCAAGCGCTGACGAAGAACTGGCCGCTTTATCTGTCGACAAAAAACACGATTCTCAAAGCATATGACGGACGCTTTAAGGACATCTTCCAAGAAGTGTTCGAGGAACATTACGCTGAGAAATTTGCCGCTGCAGGCATTACATACGAGCATCGTCTTATTGATGACATGGTCGCAGCAGCGATGAAATGGAATGGCGGATTCGTTTGGGCATGTAAGAATTACGACGGAGATGTACAATCTGACACCGT
>JAPKBK010000038.1 GCA_028823435.1 Flavobacteriales bacterium | reverse complement strand
TGTTATTGAAATTAAGCGAAAAGGCAAAAACCTACAAAACCATAGATGCGACCTATTCATCTAAGATGGTGGACTTGAAAAACGATTTCGAGGAAGAGATGAAAGGGCATATTCTTATTGAAGACCGCAAATTCAAACTCGACTTGGGCGATTTTTTGATAATATCAAATGGGGTATCGGTTTGGACCTATGAAAAGGAAACGAACGACTGCTATCTAGATGATGCAGAAATGCTCATCGATGAAGGAATGGATCCCTCAAAAATATTTACGATTTGGGAAGATGATTTTAAATCGGAATGGATGGGCAAAGAGAGCGTGTCCGGAAAGGATTGTGTCCACATAAATTTATACCCCAACGCGTCAGATGACAAGCCCTATCATACGATGCAGCTGTTTGTAGACGAAGCAGGGTTAGAAGTTGTAAAAATCGTCGTGAAGGGAAGAGAAGGAATGGACACCGAATATCTCATCGAGCGTTTTAATGTTGGGGCTGAAATCCCTGCATCCAACTTTTCATTTGAAACAAATGAATATCCTGGGGCGTCAATCATTGACAATAGAATATAGAATCGCTTCTCAGTCGATCTCAGGCTTAATAAAGTCGAGAAGTGTGGGAACAGAGTCTGAGTCGCACCATTGACGTTGGTAGAACGTTTTTAATTTCCAATGTTTATTTACGTAACCTGAAAATTGATCCACAGCGACCCATTCGAACGCTGTCGCAATAGGTGCCGGCAAAACTGAAAAGTCCATCGGGCCCATGTCTCTCTCGAGCTTCCTCGTAAACGCGTCTAAGAAAGCATCGTGCGCACGAATTGAATACTTGGACGGATGAGTGTCAAACTGACCTTGAAATACTTTGACGGCAGCTATGGTAGCGCTGTCTGACCAATTTACCTCCTCACTCACTGGCATTGTTGTTCGGGTTCTCTCAAGAAACGAGACATCAATAAATCCCAAATCCTTTAATTCTGGATGAGTGTATACAAATATCTCGGTGGAATCATTTATTTGGACTGCCATCTGGAGGTTCGAATGCATGGAACGCGAAGACCTTCCAGCTAAGGAAACGATCACATTGCGACTGTAGTAATCTAATTTTTCTGACAGAGATCCGATTGAATTGCGAGAAGCCTGCACTGTGTCAAATAAAAGGGAGTCTGCGTAGACCGTGTCCGCTTGCAATTCCCTGTTAAAAACATCCAGGAATCTCTCCTCAAGTTCCAAATCATTTCCACCCGACATGACGAAAACGACATTGTCCTGACTGTGCTTTTCAGCGATATCTCTGGCCATTAAATCAACGGCATGCAATTGTGAGGGGATGACTGTACGTATGGCGTCAGATCCTCTTAAAAAAGCAGAAGGCACAGGTGTCAGTAAAATGTGTTCAGCGCCTGTTCTTTCTATGATTCTGCGACTTAATGAAATCGGACTGAGTTGCAATGGTCCGAAGACGACATCCGCGTCATAGATATCCTCAATACGCCAGTGGTTAAGCCCCAAAGTGTCCGCGACCTCATCGAAAAAACCCAATTCAATGTGATAGCCCTCATTGCTTAATCTCTCAGCGGCCCATTGAATCCCGTGCATATTTTCTACAGCAATTTCACGCATTCTCAGCTCTCGTCGTGCTGGAGGGGCATCTTCGTCCTCCACCAAGTCCGTGAAAAACGGAAGAATAGTCACCGCATGAAAATCTGTTTGAGCCTGAAGAGAGTCGGATTGACCTTGGAGAGAAAATGCACAAAGAAAGGTCGCCATGAAGACAATGGCTGACACGCTTTTAGAAAAAGCAATCGATGTGCGTTGATGTATTACTCCCATTCTATGGTTGCTGGTGGTTTTGAGCTAATATCGTACACAACACGGTTAACTCCTCTCACCTTGTTGATGATATCATTAGAAACTTTTGCCAAAAAGGCATAAGGAAGGTGTGACCAATCAGCCGTCATTCCGTCTGTACTCGTGACCGCTCTTAGTGCGACAGCATTCTCATACGTACGCTCATCACCCATTACACCTACTGACTGAACAGGCAGAAGCATCGCTCCTGCTTGCCAAACCTCATCATACAATCCAGCATCCTTGAGTGAATTGATGAAAATGGCATCAACCTCTTGAAGCACACGCACCTTTTCTGCTGTTACTTCTCCTAAAATTCGTATTCCAAGCCCTGGACCAGGAAAAGGATGGCGGGCCAAGAGACTTGCTTTAATGCCTAAAGCTTTACCCACTCTCCTCACTTCGTCTTTAAAAATTAAGCGAAGCGGCTCAACAACTTTAAGTGTCATATAATCCGGAAGTCCACCCACATTGTGATGGCTTTTAATCGTCGCCGAAGGACCACCTGTAGCACTCACAGACTCGATGACATCTGGATAAATCGTTCCCTGCCCGAGCCAATTTGCACCCTCCACTTCCTTTGAAGCTTCGTCAAAAACCTCAACAAAAACGCGACCTATCGCTTTGCGCTTGAGTTCTGGGTCTGTGAGATTTTCAAGAGCCTTTAAGAATTTATCCCCAGCTCTTATTCCTTTCACATTTAACCCCATATGCTCATAGCCACTCAAAACTTCTTCAAACTCATTCTTGCGCAACAGACCATTGTCTACAAAAATACAATGCAGTCTGTCTCCTATGGCTTTGTGAAGTAGCACAGATGCAACAGTGGAGTCTACGCCTCCAGACAATCCTAAAATCACTTTATCCTCCGCGCCGATCTCCTCTTTTAGAGCGCGAATCGTCGCCTCGGCAAAATTATCCGGCGTCCATTCACCTGTGCAACCACAGATGTCAAGAATGAAATTACGCATCAACGTCGGGCCTTCTGTGGTGTGGAATACTTCCGGGTGGAATTGTATGCCCCACACTTCCTTTCCCACAGCCCTAAACCCAGCAAAGTTCACATCTCCTGTGCTACAAATCGTTTCATATCCCTCACCCAAGTCAAGAATGGTGTCTCCATGACTCATCCACACCTGACTCCCCAAGGTCATTCCTTTCATAAGCGCATCTTCAGTATTCACAACATTGAGGTTCGCTCTGCCGTATTCCCTTGAATCACTTGCCTCAACATTCCCTCCATTTTGTAAGGCCAAATACTGTGCACCGTAGCACACACCCAGCAAGGGTACCACGCCGATGATGGCTGACAAATCTGGCATCGGTGCATTCTCATCTCTCACACTATGTGGAGATCCTGATAAGATGACGCCTTTGCAACCTTCTGGCAGCGAAGTGAAGTTGTGCCAAGGTATGATTTCCGAGTACACATTTATCTCCCGCACTCTTCTGGCAATCAGTTGTGTGTACTGAGAGCCGAAGTCCAGTATGAGAATATTTTCAGAGCGGTTATTTAGGTCAGACATGGGGTGTATTTTTCCGATGCGAAGTTAGTTACACACCTGCAAGAGTTTGCGACGCAATAGACGCTAATTTTGCAATGATTACTCACATCTCATTAAGCAATTACAAATGCTGTACCCAAACCTAGATTCAAAACGCATTATACTTGCCTCTAAAAGCCCAAGAAGACTTGAGTTAGTTCGTGGATTAGAAATCGAGCCTGAAGTCATCTTGAAGGATGTTGACGAGAGCTACCCTCCTTCGTTATCAGGCGTCGAAGTGGCCAAGTTTGTGACAATGGCAAAAGCCTCCGCCTTCTATCCCATGATGGAAACGGAAGATGTAGTTATCACAGGTGACACCATCGTTCTTCTTGATGGTGAAATTTTAGAGAAACCCGCAAATGCAGATGAGGCAGCACACATGCTGCGGAAATTGAGCGGAAAAACACATGTTGTTGCCTCGGGGATTGCCGTTACAACGCTGATCAAAGGAAAACCTGTGACCTCATGTGAAGTAGACACATGCCAAGTCACATTCGAAGCATTGACAGAAGCGCTGATCGCGCATTATATCGCGACATACAATCCGTTTGACAAGGCAGGAAGCTATGGTGTACAGGATTTAATTGGGTTTATAGGCGTGAGCTCAATTCAAGGCTCCTTCTACACAGTCATGGGACTGCCGGTACATATCCTACACAAGATGTTACAAGAGATTTAATTCTACTTTTCCAGTTTGGACTGAATACATTCCCTTAGCACATAGAACCTCTTTGTTATCTACCATTTCCTTAATCACAGAACTGTCATGGAGGATCGTATCCAAAGATAGCTGTACGTTTTCAAGCGCAACTTCATCTACAAAACGTGAATCATCTGCTGCGAGTCCCCTGTTCGACACAATTGAAATGGCTGGCTTTATCTTATCTAAAAGCCCAGTCAAATTTCCCAATTCTACGTTGTTACATGCGCCTTTAACAGCGCCACAACTTGTGTGCCCCATGACCACGATCAATTTAACACCCGCCACTTTACACGCAAACTCAATACTGCCTAAGACGTCCTGATTGATCACATTTCCTGCCACTCGGACACAGAAAATATCTCCGATTCCTTGGTCAAAAACCATTTCTGTGGGCACCCTAGAATCGATACAACTGATGACTACGGCCAATGGAAATTGACCTGTGCTTGTTATATTGACTTGTTCTCGTAAATCTCTTGACTTGGGATCTTGATTGACGAATCTGTGATTCCCTGCATTTAACATCTCTAGTACCTCTAGGGCACTTAGTTTTGACTGAATCTCCTTTGTTGTAACTGACATTTATAAAATAGTTTGAAAGCAAATTTAATTCATATTCATAAATCGAGGCAAAGTGATGCCTTAAAAATCATAACATAGTTATACTTAATTGGCATTTATGATGAATAATATGCGTTGCTTATAAAGAATTCACCTTAATTTCGTCTCCGATATGATTTCAAAAACTTTTTTTTCAATTTGCTTTCTTCTTGTCGGCCTGATGCTTGTCAGTCAATGCGCTGTTTCTATTTCATGGGTGCTCTCTGGGTCCTATTTATCGCACATTGAGAACACTGATCTCACGAATAAAACGACTGAGAATAATGAATCAAATGAGACAAGTGAAACTGATGCAGAGGATGATACAGAAGAAAAAGAGTTCATTATTCATCATCCAATCAATGCTACAAGCAAATTAGAATCTAAAAGTGAATCCAATTCAATTGATAATTGGATTCAATCTTTGTCTTTGGATGTAAAAGGAATCCCTCCAGACTTAAGTTAATCCTTTCGGTGACTTAATCTAAAACATTCTATTTCCTTTTATACGTTTCATCAAGAAACAATCCAACCAATATGAAAAAATATTTTGACTTTTCACATTTTAAATTTGACCTTCTCGGTGGCTTAACAGCAGGTATTGTTGCACTTCCACTTGCCCTGGCATTTGGCGAGCAATCAGGTCTGGGAGCTGCATCTGGTTTATACGGCGCAGCATTTATCTCATTTTTCGCAGCTTTGTTTGGCGGAACAAACACCCAAATCAGTGGTCCTACTGCCCCTATGACTGCATTAAGTATGGTGATCATTGCAGGCATCGTTCAAGCCTGTGAAGGTGATATTACCGTTGCGCTACCTATGATCTTAGGTGTGTTCGTGCTTGCTGGACTCATACAAATATTGATGGGATTTCTTTCGCTGGGATCCTACATCAAGTTTATTCCATACCCTGTTGTTTCAGGATTTATGACAGGAATCGGCGTCATTATTTTGATCACTCAAATCCCCCCCACTTTAGGTTACAATTCGGGACAAGATGAACAACTTATCGAACACTTTATGCCGCAGGGTGAGGAGATGATTTTAGACAGGATATTGGTAGAAGAAGCTGAAGAAGGCATCATGGTCCTAGATGACTTTAAGGAAACAGTTTTACGCGCGTCAGCGATCACAGAAGCTCAAAAGAGGAATGAGGCGAAAGTGTTGGCTTCTAATGCAGGCAAAGGTGTTGTGGGATCTTTAAGATATATAGAGCGGGCGCTCTTAAATGTGAATTGGATGGAGCTCGTGTTAGCTTTACTCACCATTTTAATCATCTATGGGTTTAAACGGATCACCACTGCTGTTCCGTCTACCCTTGTCGCATTGATTGTGGTATCATCTGGCGCATATTTTGGGGGATTGGACTATCGGTTGATTCAAGAAATACCTATGGGAATGCCTAAATTTAATTATGAAATTTTCACAAGCATCGATTTTAAGATCATGTCCCCCTTTATCTTATCTGCCTTCACGTTGGCTATGCTAGGAGCAATTGACTCCCTTCTCACCTCTCTTGTGGCGGACAACATGACAAAAACACAACACAAGCCTAACCAGGAATTAATTGGCCAAGGTATCGGAAATACGATTGCGGCATTTTTTGGCGGCCTGCCCGGCGCAGGCGCTACAATTAGAACTGTGGTCAATATTAATTCTGGTGGTAAAACACGACTGTCTGGCATGATGGCCGGCGTGTTTCTTTTTAGCATTATTCTTGTGCTCGGCACCATTGCTTCTAAAATTCCAGCAGGCGTTCTAGCAGGCATTCTGATTACAGTAGGTATCGGAGTCATGGATTATCGAGGATTAAAAGCACTTCCCAAGATGGAGTGGAGTGAAAAGATTATTCTCCTCACAGTGCTGATTTTGACTGTGTTCTGGCAATTGGTCTTTGCTGTAGCCGTGGGGCTTGTGATGGCTGCTTTAGTATTTCTTAAACGTTACAGCGATGCCAGTGGCAGTGAGGTCACCATTACATCTCTTGCTGATGCTGTGAAAGACAATTGGATCGATGGCGTCAACGATGACTCAGAAGAAGTCCGAAAAGTATATTTCAAAGATTTCAGTGGCCCTATCTTCTTCGGAATTATTGAAGAGTTTAAAAATTCAGTGTTACAATTGCCTGAAATTGACTACCTCATCATCCGCATGGAAAGAGTTTCTTTCATTGACCAAAGTGGACTTTATGCTTTAGAAGAAACCCTTTTAGATCTTCAAAAGAACAACGTTGTGGTAGCAATAAGTGGTCCAAATCAAAACGTCTTAGATCAACTTGTGAATGTTCAGATCATCCCACGTTTAGTGTCTAAATCTCATGTTTTTAATGACACTGAATCACTTCAAAACTGGTTGAATGACGAGATCTCTTCCACATAGAATGAAGGCGAAATGCGACATCTGATCTGACAATCACTTTAATGCGATTATCGCATCACCTTCTTTGTGCGCCATCATATGACCTATGATATTTATCGGCACATTAAATTCTCGAAGGATTTCTGTGACATCATGAACACTTGACTTATCTACAGAAACGAGAAGTCCCCCAGATGTTTGCGGGTCACAAAGAAGGTCACGCGTGAATCCTTCTGGAATATTAAGGTGATGCCCATAGCTGTCAAAATTGCGTCGTGCACCGCCTGGCACGCACCCCTGTTTGTGATAGTCCATTAACGCAACTCTATCCAGTGTAGGAATTTCTTCGAAGTCAATGTGTGCAGCAGTGCCGGAGCCTTGACACATTTCAAGCAAATGACCCATCAAGCCAAACCCTGTGATGTCTGTCATCGCATTGACGCCCGAAAGCTTGGACAACTTCTCTCCCACTTTATTTAAGGACGTCATCGATGCGATGGCAGATGCAATATGCGCCTCGGAAACCAATCCTTTTTTTTCTGCGGTAGTGACCATTCCGACACCGAGAGGTTTCGTCAGGAAAAGAACGTCTCCTATTGAGGCACTTGCGTTTGCCTTCAGATGAGAAAGCGTCACACGACCTGTCACCGCAAGACCAAATATGGGCTCAGGCGAATCAATGCTATGACCGCCTGCAAGAGGAATCCCTGCTTCAGCACACACGCTTCGTCCGCCTTCTAAAACAGCGCCTGCAACTTCTGGCGCCAATTTATCAACTGGCCATCCAAGTATAGCAATGGCCATCAGTGGCGTACCTCCCATCGCATAGATGTCCGAAATCGCATTCGACGCAGCGATTTGACCAAATGTATATGGATCGTCTACAATGGGCATAAAAAAGTCCGTGGTACTTACAATGCCCGTTCCATCTCCCAGATCGACGACAGCAGCATCATCTTTTGTGTCGTTCCCCACAATGAGGCTTGGATATGTGATGTCATTTGACATACACGACAGCATCGTATGGAGTACACCAGGGGCAATTTTACAGCCACATCCAGCGCCATGAGAGTATTGGGTTAATCGAATCGGTTCAGACATACTGTGGAGACATTAAGAGGTGAAGTCCGTTAAAAATAAATTCAAATGCACTGCACACTCTGACGGTGAGAGATTTTTGCAATTTACATCTGTACGTAGGGAACTGTCGCGCTTTGTAAGACCGTGCGCATAGGTTTTATCATAATAGACCAAAGCAAGTCGCGCTGCAATGTCCAGTTTGCCATCCGAAATGGCAGAAATGGCATTGTTTGCATGGTCACTTCCCAGTTTGGGACTGATGCGCTTAAACGCAGAAATGAGCAGCTCTGGATCAATCTCACCATACATTTTTACCAAGTGGTGGACTCTGTCATCATCTGTGCGCATCATTTCAAAGCAACGTGAGGAGATAAGTTGACTGAAAATGGGTTCTGGCAAATCAACGAAACCAATAGATCTGCTTTCATTTTCAATCCAAATGGGCCGTGTACGCTTAGGCGCAGAGTCGTTCCATGCATTGAGTGCCCTTAATGCAGCAAACAAATCATTCGAAAATTGTTGTGTCGTGGGTTGAACATGCGCTTCGAGATTGCCGAAGGCAGACCCGTAATGTCGCGCAAGACCTTCCAAATCGATGACAGACTCGCCTGGCAATTTTGACAGTTCGAGGAGCGTTTCCGTTTTTGCAGAACCCGTCAGGCCACCGAGGACTGCGAAATGTATTGTGCGATCGAACTGGGTTCTCGCGTGAGTTCGAAATGCTTTATACCCCCCTTCAAGAACGACCGAGGGAATTCCGGCAGTCCTCAGAAGCCATGCGACAGATTCTGACCGCATTCCCCCTCTCCAGCAATGTATCAAGAGCGCGTGACGGACCTTTGACCCATCAGAAGAGGTTTGGCTTTCAAACAGATGGCGACCGTATTGTGCCAACTCCTTCATTCTAGGACCGATGAGATCAAGTCCTAAATCTACCGCATCCTCTCGGCTCCTTTGTTTGTAAAGCGTGCCGATTTGGGCTCTTTCATCATTTGAGAACAAAGGCCAAGAAACAGCACCTTGAATATGTCCCTCCAGAAACTCAGCTGGACTTCTCACGTCTAAAACGATACTTCCCTTGTCAACCTGAAAAAGGAAGTCTTCTGGAGACATCGTACGAGAGGGTATAGCCATAGTTAATTATTCTAGGTGCAAACTTAAGGAATGAAAAACGCGCCACCTGCAAAGGGACGCGTTTCAAATTTTAGAAAGACCTGTTCAGAAATCTATTCTATGGTTTCAATCGTTTCATATACTTTGACAACAATCTCAGGTGGTGAATTGGGTTCTTCAGCCACTGAAACCGTAGTTTCACCAGTAGAAGAACTTCCATATGCATCTGAGACAGTCAGTTTAAATGTGTATTCACCTGGACTGGCACGGAAATTTGTCGTATTCCCATCTGCATCATCTGCATATTGAAGGTATACGTCATTTCCAGATGTCTGGGTCCAAGAGTAAGAGAGGGAATCACCTTCCACATCGAAAGACTCGCTTCCGTCAAGCGCTACAGTTATATCTGTAGTGTTGACATCTCTGTCGTGGGGGATGGTAAATCGGATTTTTGCAGCTTCGACGAGCTCAGCAGCATCTGCGGCAGCAGATTCAACAGCAGCAGCAGCAGCAATTTCTGCATTAGATGCATAAAGATCAAGTTGCTCCATCTTGAGGTAACCTACAGCGGCTACAGAAGCGACTAGCAATATAATGGTGGCAATTCGTTCCATGAGAAAGTTTGTTTAAAGTCGGTTTGGGTATATAGAGCGGCCCGGAATTTCCGGACCGCTTTATAGATTATCAGGTATTCCTATTACTTGCGATCAAGGATAGACCAGAGAATGAGTAAGGCAACTAAGCCAACAAATCCTCCGTTACCGAGCTGCGAGATTAACCCCGTGAGGTTATCTACAACTTCCATTCCTGGGAACATTGCTGCTCCGAATACTACTTCAGTTACTACTGCAAGTGCAGCGAAACCGATCATTAATTGGGTCAGCCCTTTAAAAAAGCCTCCCATAAATTTAAACACGTTTTCCATTATGTGGGTTTTGGTTTACAACTGCCGCCAATATTTGAAATAATAACAATGCGTGCTAATCACATACGTTTTTTAAATTAACGTTGAAATGTTAAAATCCTCCACAGGACTCTAGTTTACTGTAGTTTAGACGGAATATCGCACCTCTTAAAAAGGGGGGGATAGGGTCAAATACGGTGTTTTAAGGTGTTTTTATGTGTAGTTATTTGAACGGATAAGCGTCGTTTTGAGACGACGTCATCATCAAGAGTGGTCATTTTCGTGCTCAAACGGACCGTATTTTACCATAAAAAAGAGCTATTTTTTCAGTACGCGACACGTTAATTGAATGGACCAATACAATGCCCAGAAAAATGCTGCGATAAAATATGCCGATATAATAGTGTGAAAGATCATAAATAAGTAACGCTTAAAACATCTAGAAGGTTTCATTTCACGATATTTAGAGCATGAAAAAATTCATACTGGTACTCATTAGTGGATTCGTCTGCCTATCGGCTTATTCTCAATTGCAATCTGCTTCTGAATTTCTCGGATACGACCTGGGCACAAAATTTACGCGTCATCACAAGGTTGTGGACTACATCAACCATGTGGCTGAAGAGACACCTCACTTCAAATTGCATGAATACGGGCGCACGTCTGAAGATCGGCCACTCCTCGCTTTAGTCATGTCTTCTGTGTCAAACATGGGAGGTTTGGACCAAATCATGGCCGACAACACACGGAGGGTGTCAGAAGGAATCGATGGCGGAGCACGAATTCCCATCGTGTACCTGAGTTATAACGTACACGGAAATGAAGCGGTGTGTACGGAAGCGGCCATGAGAACGATTGACGCTCTCATAAATGAGCACTCTGACCTATTAAACGATGTCATCGTCATTATCGACCCTTGCGTGAACCCTGACGGGCGCGACAGATATGTCCAGTTTCAAG
>JAPKBK010000037.1 GCA_028823435.1 Flavobacteriales bacterium | reverse complement strand
GAAGTCACTTGAGAAAACGAAACTTCAGCAATTAAAACCGCTGTTGCTGATTCTCTTTTACATCACTTCAGCCGGAGTCTTACTCCACTATAAGGACTGGTCTTGGCAGGAATTCATGCTGGATTTCATGGGGCTGTTTTACATCGTGTTTTCATTCTTTAAAATGTTGGACTTAAAGGGATTCCCGGAATCATTTAAAATGTACGACCCCTTGGCAAAACGTCTTCCCATCTACGGTTGGATTTATCCATTTATAGAAACGGCATTGGGACTCATGTTCTTGATGCGTTATGAAGTGGGTCTCGCTTTGGTTGTGACACTTGTGGTTTTAGGAATCACCACAATCGGTGTGACAAAAACATTGATGGATAAAAAGTCCATACGCTGTGCGTGCCTCGGAACAGCCTTGAAATTACCGATGACAGAAGCGACATTTATTGAAAACACCATTATGATTGCAATGGCAGCACTGATGTTGTTCGACGTGCTTTAACGTCCTTTAAGACGTGCTTCTCTGTTTAATTCACCTTTTTAAACAGGCCATGGAATCCATACACCTGAATGAGGATGGAGAGAATTAAAGAGAGGACGATCGTTTTTTGGGAAATCACTTGAAGCATCAAATCCGTCTCAGAATACTCAGAATTTGGAGTGATGCTCGGGCCCAAAAATATAATGTACAAGTAGACGAGCAGAACGATACAAAACAACATGTACCCAAGGGCGTATCTGTTGCTCATGAACTTTGAGTGATAGACTGTGAGGCTGTGAAGGATGCACAAAATAAAGAGGACCAGGAACGCATAGTTTGCAAAGAAGACGTGAGCGGCAAAATGCAAATCGTATGGGACGACACCTACACCAGCAAACAACACACCTGCAACGAGCCCCACAGGCTGTGAGAAACGTGCAAACTTAATTGACTTCTCGGAGTCACCGAGGGCTGTAAAGATGTCTTTAAACCTCATGTAAAAGAGAACGAGCGTCGCACCGACCAAAACCAAGCTCCCATTAAAAAGGATGGAGGAAGCGGTGTTTATCTCACCAGAGGTTGTCTGCAAACCACCAAGACCACTTAAGAAATTGTGGGTCAGAGAATACATGTCTGATTTGAAGTGAAGATGTTCAATTTCAGAACCAGGAAACAACAATGCGGCAACCAGGAAGCAGATAAAAAAGATTGAAATCGCAACAATGGGAAACCGGACCAGTCCGAAGTAAATTCTCGTATTCATCATGGTGTAAAAGTAAGGTCTTAAATTGTGACTCCGCATTATATATAATACAATGAATCAAGGCTTCACTTGTCTAATAATGAGTATTATTGCAGAACATCAAAGTCGGTTTTAGCGACACAACAAATTCATACTCATGAAATTAATTAACGTTTTGACTGTGCTTATTTGCATATCAGTGGGCTTCAATACATCTGCACAAAAGATTCAAGAAACAGTTCTTCAGTATGAATATGTTCAGCAGCCATTAAATCCATTGACTGGATTGGCGTCATATAGCTTCACCGTAGTTACTCCTTATCCAGAAAACCACGATGCGCTACTCTCACAAGCTGACAAAGAATTTCAGGAGAGATTAGATGGGTATCCAGCTGAAGTAGAAGAGGCAAAAAGAATGCATGCGGAAAGAGAGGACAGCTATGCAGATGATGTCGCATTGGCTCAATATAATTTTCAATTAGAAACGGAAGCCTTCGACAATCTCAATGCGATCGAAAAATTAGCTTTGGAAGAAGGAAGACCTAAATTAAGAATGCCTTCTAAGCCAGGTCCATTTAGAGCCCCTACAGAGCCGACTTACATCGCACCTAACACGTCTACAAGTATCATATTTAAAACAGATGTATTGGCAGACACTTATTTGAAATTAGAAGGTTTTGAACAAGGAACCGAAAATGCGCTTACAGGGACAGTTGATATGGAAGCATTCGATGCTGGCGATACTGAACGGAAATCAAGTACGAAGAAAGTTTATAATGCCACTTCCAAACAATACGTAGATCAGACAACTTATACCTACGAAACTGCAGTAAGACGTCCGACGAGATTAACACTTGAATTTAATGGCGAAACGATTTACAATGAAATTTTCGAAGGAACTGGAGAGTATTCTACGACCAGAACGCCCTCATCTCCCAACATGTTCCAAATGGAAAAGAACAATGTTTCGGACATCCTTAAGGTCATAAATACCTACTTAAACGAGCAATATGGTTTCGTGAATGTTCCTGCTGCTTTAACGATTAGAGCACCTAAAAACAAAGGTGAATACAATGACTTAGAGAAAGCTGGGAAACTCGCGAAAAGAGGAATTAACCCAATGGGAAGTAGTGATGGGAAGACCGAATTAGCTGAAGCTATTCAGATTTGGAACACTGCACTTGGAGAATCTGACGTCAATGACAAGAAAGCCAGAATTAACAATAAAGTGACTCAGTCTATTTATCAGAATTTAATCGAGGCTGCGATATATAAAGAAGACTTCATAAACGCACAGGATAACTTAATCCTATTGGGAGAAATGGACTTGAAAAACAACGGTAAAACGTGGGTTAAATCAAGGACATCATTTATAGAAAAGCGCGTGGGGAGCTGAGGCAATATTGAGTTTGTTTTAAGCGTCATTATAACATGATCGCATTTATTTTATTTCAAACTCTCTTTATTGGTACTCCTCAAGAACTTAGCACGGCAGCAGAATGTCTACACGACCCGCATGTGGTCTATGACCCAAGCTATCAAAACATCGAATACCCCTGCGGTGACGTACCCCAAGAGCAAGGAGTATGTACGGATGTCATTGTGAGAGCCTTTAAAATAATGGGGAGATGTTTGCAAGAAGAAATACATGACTTCAGAATTTCACAAGGAAAATCGACTGACAAAAATATTGACCACAGAAGGGTACCTAACCTTGCGGCATACTTCTCTAGTCTTCACATGGAAGTTCAGGGTGATTTAGAACCTGGGGATCTTATTTGGTGGAAACTCGGAGGAGAAGACGGCATCAATCACATCGGAATTGTGACCGATAACGGAATGGTGATGCATAACATAGGAAGAGGCCAAGTGGCTGACGTTCGACCAAATGACTACCACATACATCGTATCTATCGACTACCTGGATAGAATGCAAGTGCATATTTCTGGCATTTGATACACAAAATAAGTGTGAATCACACCATGTGTATAACATTTAATAACAAAAACTATACAAAATGACTGATGTTGTGTATATTTGCATCTATTAATCACAAATCAATTAAATATGTTATTAAATATTATCGAACCAATTGCTCCTGACAACTATGTCGCTTTTACCTTTTTTACAGGGTATATCGCCATGTTAGCAGCCTCAGTATTCTTCTTTGTTGAAAGAGGAAGTGTCAGCCCTAAGTGGAAGATGTCATTGCTTGTATCAGCACTTATTACAGGTATCGCAGCTGTTCACTACTACTACATGAGAGACTACAATCTGGCAACAGGCGACTCTCCGACTTTTTTCAGATATGTTGATTGGATACTTACAGTTCCATTGATGTGTGTTGAGTTTTATCTGTTGACAAAACTTGCTGGCGCAAAAAAGAGTCTCTTATGGAAACTCATTTTGGCATCTACATGGATGCTCGTATGTGGATACATCGGAGAAGCATTTAACCCAGGTGGTGGAGGAGCTGCAGCACATTCTGTGACTTGGGGCATCCTATCAACATTGGGATACTTATATATCTTGTACAATGTTTGGTTTGGTGAGGTTGCGCAGTTAGCTGCAAAAAGCAACTCAGACACGATCAAGCAAGGTGTGCGCTATTTGGGTTGGTTTGTCCTCGTAGGATGGTCTATTTACCCAATCGGATATATGTGTATGGACGGCGGATGGCTCAGTAGCCTCATGTCTCCAGAAAGTGTAGATGTATGGTACAACATTGCAGATGCGATCAATAAAATCGGATTTGGACTGGTTGTGTATTCTATTGCTATCGCTGAAACAAAGAAAGAATTGGCATAGTGTAACACCCAAGAAAGTTGAAACGGAAATAGGACGGGCTAACCCCTGTCCTATTTTTTTTTGCTTAAAAATTTAATCGCAGCAAGCGCTGCGCTTTCTCCCGAGATCATGGCTGCATTTAAGGAGCCATTTAACAGCGTATCTCCAGCGAGAAACACACCAGGTGTGGCATGTGATTCAGATGGATGCATGGCGGTTTTTAAATCCTGTAGATTTGGCAAGGCCTGGGGTATCGTATACAATTTAATAAACTGGGGAGACACAATGCCGCAGTGTTCTTGTAATTCATCTTTCACCCTTGAAATTAACTTTTCATCAGATAACTGATGACGATCAATCACTGTGACAGAAAGCAATTCATTGCTGGGGTTTGACACTGTTTTCAAGCTCGTGTGGTAAAAGATGTTGTTAATGAGCGTCCCTTGTTGGGGAATGAGCCCAATTAATTCTTTACGAATCACCCTGTGGTCGGTTTCGAAATACAAAGTCTGGCAAGATTTCCAAGCCATCGATTTATGTTTTTCACTTACAACCAACTCACGTGCATCTGTGGCCACAATCGTTGCACGCGACGTTAATGTTGTTTGGTCTTTAAGCGTGACTTCACCTTCCTGGACCGACGCGACATGTGTGTTAAACATGAAATCTGTGTTCTGAAGCTTTGCATGCAATTGCTTTGGAATCGCCGCCATCCCCGCCTTAGGCAAAGCAGCAGATCCATCCCCAAACATTTTATAGACAAACTCAAACATCCTGCTGGAAGTGTCCAATGTCGTTTCTAGAAAAATCCCACCAAAAAACGGTGTGAAAAAATCTCGAATAATCTCATTTGAAAACCCGTAATCCTGTAAATATGAATACGTAGATTTTTCAGGATCTGAGAAAATCTCTGACAGGGTTTTTCTCTTTAACGTCCGATTGAGGTGTAGGATTCTAAGTTTATCTGAGAAATAACCTATCCCCGAAAACAGGGTCGGCAACAAAAAAGACATCGCCTTCAAAGGATCGCCAATGATGTTTTGCTTCTTGTTTAAAAAAACCGACGCCCCAGGCAAAATCTTCTGCAATTCTAAAGCGTCAAAATCAAGGTGTTTCTGAGCTTCTGGATAGGATGTTAGAAGCACTTGAAAGCCATGGTCCAATTGAAAGCCTTTGACAACATCGGTTTTCACCCTTCCACCCACGCCATCTGTGCGTTCAATCACAACCGGATGATAGCCATGGGCTTCTAACACACTGGCAGCGACCAGGCCACTGACTCCAGCTCCCACAACATGTATATGGCCATCTGTCTGGTTCATTGCATTCTGATTATCCTCATGACGACAGGTGAAGTGTTTTCAAATAAAGCGCGCCATTCTCAAGATGCTGTTTCCGCTTCTCTTCAGGCATTTTATCAAACATACGCACGAGCATCCCCAACCTTGGATTGGATAAAAAGAAATCACGATGGGTATCCATAAAGCGCCAAAAGAGACCATCCCAAGTGGCTTGCCAATCCCCTTTTTTATAGTTGCTCATTTTCATGATATAGTTACTCCCACTGATGTAAGGCTTGGTCGCCATTAAACCGCCATCAGAAAATTGACTCATGCCATAGATATTCGTCACCATGACCCAATCATAGGAATCCACGAAAAGCTCCATGAACCATCTGTACACTTCATCTGGATCGAATTCACACAACATCATGAAGTTCCCTAAAACCATTAAGCGTTCTATGTGATTGCAATAGCCTGTTTTTAATACTTTTTTGATCGTTTGGTCAATGGGCAGAATGCCCGTCGTGCCATCATAGAATGAAGCTGGGATTTTCTTTTTAAAATTCCAGAAATTCGTGGTGCGTTCATCACTGCCTCTGCTCTCATAAATACCTCTGATAAATTCTCTCCATCCTATAATTTGTCTTACAAAACCTTCCGTAGAATTCAGAGGGACATCGTTCATCTCAGCATGGCGCAAGCATCGTTCTACCACCTCTTTGGGGGTGATTAACCCCACATTAAGCATGGGCGTCAAAACGCTGTGGTTTAGGATAGAGTTTTCTGCCACGATGGCATCTTCATAGACACCAAACTCAGAAAACCGATGCTCAAAAAATTGGTTGAGCCACGCGCTCGTCTCTGAAAAACTGGTGGGATACAATGCATATGCTGTGAGATCTCCGAGATGGTGTGAAAAATGTGTCTCGACATAAGATGTCGCTTCTTCGAAATACGCATCGTTCTCGGGGAAATGAATGGCGGGCGGGATTTTTTTTGCAGGATATTTCTTTCTGTTCTCTGTATCGAAGGTCCACTTCCCTCCCATGGGCTTTCCGTCCGAATCCATTAAGATGTTTCGCTTTTTACGCTGTTCGGTGTAGAAAGTGGTTTGGTGGTATTTCTTTTTATCACGTCTAAAAAAGGCGGCGAGCTCGTCTTTTGAATTTAAAAACATCGGAGAAGGATACTGCGTCCCTTGAATGCCGGATTCGCTTAAACCTTGACCGAGCCTTTTTTGAAGCCAGTTGTCGACAGGGTCGATGTAATGGATGTGATCGACGCCTAAACGTTTCAAGGCAGGCACAAGGTCTCTGATGTCAGACATCTTATCGGCAGACTCCACATAGTGCACCTCCAGGTTTTTCTCGTTTTTAAGAAAATCTGCATAACGCTTCATCGTGGCCCGGTGAAATGCGATTTTCTGCTTGTGAAAAGGATACTGTTTAAAGAACAGGAATTCTTCCACAAGGTAAAATGGTGCTTTGTTGTCAAAAAGGGGAGATTCTTGAAACAACTGATTCGGAAATAAAATGTTGACTTCTTTCATTTGACTCTTCTACAACGTTCGCTACAATATTTCACTTCGTCCCAATTCTTCGCCCATTTTTTACGCCAAGTAAAAGGAAGGCCGCACACAGGACATGTTTTTTGAGGCAGGTTCTCTTTTTTCATCCCCTCGCATTTGAAAGCATGTTCCTGAAATTAGCGTTTGCTGATTTTATTTCCAGAAATGGCGCTTTGACGCGAACATTTAAACCGTGTCATGTCAGCGTTGCGCTTGTAGAGATGTTTCTGGCTGACGCCACTGTTCACGCGCTTACGCCAAAGCTTGAAACTCGATGCTTTCAGAGACTTTCGCATTAATTTAATGACTTCATTCTCGGGATAGCCAAATTGAAAAAATATAGCCTCAAAGGGCGTGCGATCTTCCCAAGCCATTTCTATAATTCGATCGTGTTCTCGCTCTGTAAGCACCTGAAGATCAGCCATTGAAAAATACGTGTTAGATATTCTATTTAAAACAAGGTGTCAAAGGCATTCTAAAGTCAGAATGTGACTGTAAACTCAATACCCTTACACAAGTGCAAGATAAGCCAGAAGACAGCTACACAGGCACAATACGGTAGATCTTCCCAGGCGCTTCCACACCGAAATAAATATAGCCATCGGCACATTGTTCGATGCTTCTCATCCTTCCGATATCTGGAAACAGTTTTTCTTCTTTGATCCAAACGTCGTTTTCATCAAAGACATCTCTGTGGAGATAATTAAACTTCAATGAGCCAGACAAAATATTCCCTTTCCAAGCGGGGTATTTGTCACTCGTGACGATGTCCATTCCACAGGTCGCAATCGAGGGCACCCAATATCTAATTGGCTGCGCCATGCCTTCTTGGTGGGTTAAGTCCGTAATCGACGTGCCGATATAATTGATCCCATACGTGATGACGGGCCACCCGTAATTGTTGCCTGCTTCAATGAGGTTCACTTCATCCCCCCCTTTGGGACCGTGTTCGTTGTCGTAGATTTTATTCGTGGCGGGATTGTAGCAAAGCCCTTGTGGATTGCGATGTCCATACGAATAAATGGATGTTCTTGCGTCAGGGGTGTTGTAAAAGGGATTGTCTGCGGGCACCGAACCATCCGCGTTTAAGCGGTGAATTTTGCCCAAATCGTTGCCCAGGTACTGCGGATTGTCGTCCCGTCTCCCCCGCTCTCCGATGGACACAAATAAATAGCCGTCATTGTCAAAAATCATGCGACTGCCATAGTGGTGATTTGTACTCAGATAAGGCTCCGCGATGAAAATATCTTTGCCACCGGTGATGGTATTGTTCTCTAGTGTGCCCGAGAAAACAGCGGTGGTCGCGTAACCATCGTCGTCGGGTTTGGGCTTAGAATAGGAAAGGTAAATAAGGTGGTTGTTCTCAAAATCGGGATGCAAAATGACATCCATCAATCCCCCTTGACCTTTATATTTCACGGATGGCAATCCCGTAATTTCTTGAATCACACTGTCTTTTTTAGAGAACAACTTCCCCGATGTCTCGGTGTAAAACAAACGTCCCTCCTGGCTCTGCGTGATGGCCCACGGGGAAGTCAGGTTGTCTGCCACAAGCTCCAGTCTCAACCGCATCCCTTCTGAGACAAACACCACATCTTCATTTGCGCCTGTATTGAAATCCTCCGATTTCTTATCCTCTATGGCCGCCAAAATATAATCGACCAATGCATACACTTGCGTGTCCGAAAGGACCTCACCATACGCAGGCATGCCATCCGCTTCTGCCCCATTTCTCACCACATCGAACATCTCACTCCGCGTACTTCCATAGACCCATTTCTCCCTGTCCACAAACGCCTTCACTTGCTTCCCATGACAAGAGGCACAGTAGTTCCCGTAATACTTCTCAGCATCTCCCATGTCCTCTTGGAGGACTGAGGCTTTTGTTTTGTTGAACGTATTCATCGTGCATTTGCTCCATGTGAAAGACACGCCCAGCAAGAGGATGACGGCAATAAAGGTGGGGATGATTTTTTTCATGGAGAAGGGCTGGTTTTCATGTGCTTAAAAATATGACGAGGTTCGATAACAATCGACATTAGGCATTAAATGAATTGAATCACCTTCCTTTAGATGCCTACAAGTCTGTTAACAAGTTTCAAATCAATCAGATGGATCTTTAATATTTAATCATAAATTTATTCACAGTAAACCTTAAAACAAAACCATGAAAAAGATACTCTTTATTCTCGCTTTTTTATCTCTTACAATCACTAGTTGTACGGTCATTCAGACGACTCATTCATTTTATCACCATGGCACAGATGCTGTGACGACAAATTCGAATTTTAAATATGTGAAAACCAATGTCGTTGGAAGAGCATCTACAGTATACTACCCAAATAGGCTAAGAAAAGACCAGGGTGTGGTGAGAGAAGGATTGGTTGCAGACGCAAAGAAAAACCTAAGTTTACAGCACCCTCTCAGTAACAACCAGGCCTATGCCAATTTAACAATTGACATCCTTAACACGAGTAAAGGAACTGCTACACAATATGGCGTTATAGCAACCGAAATAACCATTGAAGCTGTAATCTCTGCTGACATTATTGAATATATTGATTAGTGAATCAATTCATTCAGTTCAATTAATATTTGGGAGGGTTTGACTTCTTCTAAAATCCCGACCCACTCTACCTGACTTGTTTCGCAGTTGATGACGTTTAGGGACAATCTTATTTTATCGGAGTCATTTATGCATTGGTAAGAAACGACCAATGTATAATTGGCACCAATTAAATTACCTGCTTCAATTGATTCATCAATACTGATCAGACCACTTAAGCTCAGTTTTTGTTCATCTAAAATAGCACTGAGTTGTTTTCTATTTACAATTCTGTATTCTTCAAGAAATACGGAGTTGATGTAATTAGAAATAACATCCGGACTCATTGTCGTGCACTTAGGCTCATTATTTATCAGCGTTAAAATTGTGCTGCCAGATTCAGGCATAGTACCACTAGAATAGTGGTTCTTTAGTGTTTCTGTACTTACCTCTCGTTTTCCTTTGTGTGCTTGAACAAGCTCTGACGTCAAATCCGGCATCTCATCAATAGCACACTGCTTCACATTCCATCTTTTCCCTCCAAGATTGATTTTAATAAAACAATCTTCCCCCTCATTTAATATTTGTCGATTTAATTGCGTGTATCCTCTTCTATTAAAGGTGATTTTATTTAATCCGGGCTCAAGATCTCTAGCCAAATGTTCATTTACATCCAATGTACCTAGATTGATTCCGTTTAACTCAATCCTGGTGTAGGCGGAGCCATTATTATTTCCAGATACATGAACAAACAATACCGATTGTGCATGTATTGAACATGCAAACAAACCAGCTGCAAACGTTATAAATAATCGCATCACTTGAATTTAATTTACAATATACAAATTATTCAAACAGGTCATGGGCATTAACACAGTAACGCGCGTTCTGTAAAGAATACAATATCAAGTCTGTTTTCTGCGTCTTAGGTATAAGAAACCTAAAACCCCCATAAAGTATGAATAAGCGCCTTGCTCTGTTATTTGGCATCATTGCCTTCAATGTAAATGTAAATGCACAAGACACGATTTGTGTGATGGTGACACCCGATGAATTAATTACGTTTGATTATCAAACCAGTGAGGTTGTAAACCGTGAGCCCCACAATGCCTTTCTTCCCATCACGATTCATGTTGAAGACACTGAAGTTCTCTGTTTGCATTTGTTAGACGAAAAGAGAAGGTTTAGAGATGTCACAACGATTTGGGAGGATGGTGATCACCGCCACGATACGTTTGAAAGCAAGGATGATGTGTATTACACCCCCCACGGGTTTGGAGGCCTGGATGTTGAGGTGAGTGAAGCCCGAAGAAGAAAAAAAGAGTGAGGGTTTATGGGACCTTCATCAAGTAATTAGGCAGGTTAACCCCACCCGCTGAACACTCCAGATATATCAAAACAAATGAACACATTTAAAATAACATTGTTTGAGTGTGGTTACGGTTTTTAATGACGGTGAATCTGCAACTTGAAAGTCTTTGTAAAACCATTATATTAGCGACTGAACACAAATAGTTTAATATTAACTAGTTGTAAGTCACTAAAGAACAACACCAAATGGAACAAGTAGAATTTTTATTTGACAATCAATTAATCTCTGAGGTTGAGATATTAATTAAAAAATCTGAGCATGAGCTTTTATTAATTTCACCATTCATAGATCTTGATCTTCGCATTCAAGATGCATTACAAGCAAAAATTAACTGTAAAGACTTTA
>JAPKBK010000247.1 GCA_028823435.1 Flavobacteriales bacterium | reverse complement strand
GAGAATATGCTAGATCCAGACTTCCATTACACACCAAATGCAGATGGAATTGATGGTCTGATTGATTCATATCGTGAGGCTCTTCGTAATGAGAATAGTCAGGGCTTAGATCGTGCGATAGAGGTTGCAGAAACCCGTGGGCTTTCTTTAGACACTGACAGTTCGGACTTCAAGCGATTCTATCGTGAGTTCATTAAAATCGAGATAGAGTTGCTGCGAGTGTTGTTGAAGCGGGAATATTCGAATTACTCTGAAGAGGTTAAGTATCTATACGATGACGAAACAGGCCTTTCTGATCCTGCCTTCGGTAGCTATGAGGCTGACGCAAAGCCACTTGAGACACTAGCCTTAGTTACTCATGCGGTAGTTGTGGCGTCTAAACAAAGCGCTGCTGGCAAAATAAGCGGCAGAGTTAGGAAGGACACAGCAGATAAAGAATGTAAGGACTTCGATGCCTGTGCTTTGGATATGCTAAATGATGCTAGCGGACATCCCAACACCCACATTGCCACCACATGCAAACGGAGGACTGGGAATACCTACCTACACGAAAGGTTAAGGAAGCGTGTTGCTGACCTAAAGAAACAATCTGGCCATTAACACAAAGTTGGCAGCCAACATCTTTATCGCCAATTAACGCCTGCATATATGAATCACCCCAGAATATCGGGGTATAAAAACACCTAGAAAACTCTGGGTGTTGTTGATTAACAGTTAATTAATGGATACATATATGAAAAACGAATTAAATGAAATGATGGCCAAAGGCTACCCAATCTTTCCATGCCGCCCAAATGACAAACGACCCATGACGCCTAACGGGTTTAAGGATGCGTCGAACGACACATACCAAGTCGAAAAGTGGTGGGGTGATACGCCCTCGGCAAACATCGGTCTCGCCACAGGTATAGATGCCGACCTTCTAGTTATCGACGTTGATGTAAAAGACGACGCCCAAGGTCTCGCCAGCATGGAGGCGCTTGAATTTGAGCTAGGGCCACTAAATACCAGAAAGATCATCACGCCGTCCGGTGGATACCATCTATATTTCAAACACCCGCGCGATGGAATTAAGAACACTATTGGCATCCGCCCCGGTATTGATATAAAAACCGAAGGTGGTTATGTGCTCGCAGCAGGTTCTGTAATTAATGGTAACTCCTATTATGTGCAGAGAGACATCGAACCTCAGAGGCTTCCCCAGCGCTGGATTGATGTATTGGCACAAGGCAAGCCCAGTAAAGTGTTAGCAGCGGCAAATGACACATCTTTTGACGACTTTGATGATTTCCCTATTGTTAAGGGTAGTCGTAACGATGAGTTGTTCAGACAAGCAAGCTCCCTTCGAGCAAGAGACATTCCGCTTGAGATCGCTGTGGGTGAAATGCTACATATGGCCAAGCAGTGCATTCCTCCGCTACCTCAAAAGGAGGCAATGGCCATTGTTCGCGGCGTCTACGAGCGATATGAACCCGGCACAGTCAATAACACAGACTTGGGTAACTCTAAGCGTCTAGTAAAATCACACGGAGAAATTCTTCGCTACCTTCACGAAATGAGAAAGTGGATATACTGGGATGACAGTCGTTGGGTCATAGACGAAGACGGCAAAGTAATGCGCTACGCTAAACAAACTGCTATCTCAATCAACAAAGAAGCTTCTCAAATATCTGATGACAACCGCAGGTCAGAATCCCAGAAACATGCAAAAACATCTGAGAGTCTTAGAAGCCTGAGTGCCATGATTGACTTGGCAAAGACAGAGGAAGGCATACCCCTACCTGCAAGTAAGCTTGACACTAAGAACTTAGTATTAGGTGTCAACAATGGTGTTATTTCCTTGGCGAGCGGCGGACTAATTACGGGAAGCACTAAGGACTTGTACTTAACCAAAAAAGCGACAGTCTGCTTTGACCCAGAAGCACGCTGCCCAACATGGCATGCCTTCTTACATCAAGTACTAGGTGGCGATGAAGACTTCATTCGTTTTATTCAAAAAGCCGTTGGTTACTCACTAACAGGCGATACAAGTGAACAAGTATTGTTCTTTCTTTATGGAGTTGGCGCTAACGGTAAAAGCACTTTCGTTAACACCTTGCAAACCATACTCGGTGACTATGCGCAGCAAGCCCAAGTGTCCACCTTCATGACAAAAGGTAAAGGCGCAATTAACAATGACATTGCCAGACTCAGGGGTAGTCGCTTTGTAGCTACGACGGAGACTGAAGAAGGGTCACGATTTAATGAGTCTGAACTAAAGCAGCTAACTGGTGGAGATACTATTACTGCTCGGTTTTTACACCAAGAGCATTTTGAGTTTAAACCAAACTTCAAGTTATGGATTAGTGGTAATCATAAGCCTTATATTCAGGGTAACGACATAGGCATCTGGAGACGTATAAAACTAATTCCATTTGAGGTCTCAGTTGCTCCTGACGAACAAGACAAAGAGCTTACAGCTAAGTTACTTGCCGAAAGCTCGGGGATACTAAATTGGGCGTTAGAAGGATGCAGAATGTGGCTTGACGAAGGACTTGGTGGCTGCGATGTCGTTAACAAAGCCACTAGGGCTTATAGATCCGAGATGGATGTAATCTCTGGCTGGGTTAATGAATGTTGCATCTTAGACATAAATGCAGAAGCACCATCTTCTGTTCTTTATGAATCATTCAGAAGGTGGGCGCATGAGAACGGTGAGTACG
>JAPKBK010000246.1 GCA_028823435.1 Flavobacteriales bacterium | reverse complement strand
TTTTAATAGCAGATAGCGGTTCTACAAAAAGTGATTGGCTCGCCATAGATGAAGAAGGGAATGAGCTAAGGCAGTTCAGCACAATGGGTTTCAACCCTTATTTTCATACATCGGAGATTGTTGAGTCAGAGCTCAATAAAAATGCGGATATGCGAAGTTTAGCACCCAACGTATCTCGTGTTTTTTTCTATGGCGCAGGGTCCAGTTCGCCGGGTATGTGCTCTATTATTGAAAAGGGCTTAAAAAATGTAATGCCCCTCGCAGACATAACTGTAGGTCACGATCTGGAAGGCGCAGCGTTTTCAACTTGGTCTGGAACTTCTGCAGTTACTTGTATCTTAGGGACTGGCTCAAACTCTTGTTACTTCGATGGCGATAAAGTCTACGAAGAGGTGCCGTCTTTGGCCTATATATTAGGTGATGAGGGAAGTGGGAGCTGGTTTGGGAAACGTTTGTTACAAGCGTTCTTCTACAAGCAACTTCCAAAAGAAATTCACGATGATTTTGTGTCTGTATTTAATCTCTCCGTGACAGATGTCACGAGAAAGACGTATACTGAACCGAATCCAAATGTCTTTCTCGCGAGCTTTATGAAATTTATTGCGAAGCATAAGGACTCAGATGTAGTAAAAGGCTGGCTGCTCGAAGGTTTTGGCGCATTTTTGGATGTGCATGTTGCATGTTATAAGAACTATAAGGATGTGCCAGTGCATTTTATAGGCAGTGTGGCATATCATTTCCAAGATCAGTTAGTGCTTGCATGTGAAGCGAGAGGGATTACAGTGGGTAATCTTATTAAAAAACCCATCGAGGGGCTCGCCAAATATCATCTAGAGTGTATCCTGAAATGAAAATTTTAGGTTGTTTATTTGACTTGGATGGTGTTATTGTTGATACGGCCAAGCATCATTATTTCGCTTGGAAATCTCTCGCTGACAAGTTGGCGATTCCCTTTACAGAATTAGAAAACGAATCCTTAAAAGGACTTTCACGCTTAGATAGTTTGGAATGTATTTTAAGGTCTGGTAATTTGGAAGTAAGTTCAAAAACAAAGATTGAACTTATGGAGAAAAAGAACCAATTGTATTTGCAAATTGTTGACTCATTGGGACCAGATGACGTACTCCCAGGTGTGAAAGAATTGATGTTAGAATTGCGAAACAAGGGGATAGGAATCTGTTTAGGTTCGTCAAGTAAAAATGCGTCTTCAATATTGAAAAGTATAGGTCTCTTCGACTTGTTTGATGGGATTGTAGATGGAAACCATCTGACTTTGTCAAAGCCCGATCCGGAGATGTTTATTAAATGTTCTAAAATTCTTGGTCTAACTCCTTCGGTGTGTATGGTTTTCGAAGATGCGGAGTCAGGCATTGAGGCTGCGCTTAGCGGAGGGTTCTTTGCCCTAGGGATAGGTGCAGTAGGTTCACTGAAGCGCGCGCATGCAAACGTGCAAGATTTGGATCACATGACGCTTAAAAAACTCCAGGGTTTAGTGGATTCACATGAATCAAACTGAAGGGATAGACGTTCTATTAGGTTTAATCTGCCCACGTACTGTTTGCTGATCCCGGACTCCCGCCCAAAGCATTTGATGGCATCCATGAGCTTGGTAAGACATTGTCGTAGTTAATGCCACGCCATTCTAATGATGGTCCTCCGCCATCAGGTTCAGTAGGCCATTCTCCATAGTCACTGTAGCTTACCTGATCGGATTCCGAACCATCAGATCTCAAAAGCCTGATTGTTTCACCGCTGTTGTGTAAACCTGAACTGCCTGAAAAAGGAATGATCAAGGTATATGATGGAATTACTTGCGCAAACGAAGCGGTGTCATTCACAAAGACAATGTATTCGCCCGCGTTAAGCCATGTGTTTGTGGGGACCAAAGCGTTCACAGCGTCTGCCAAACGCCATTCACTCAGGTTTATTCCAAAAGGATGCGGATTGTACAATTCGACAAACTCCCATTCACTATCTGTTCCTTGTTGTGTCGATGGATTGTAGTGAATTTCAGAGATAGATGGTTCGTATGCAGGAAAGCCATCACATGACATTCCATACGTGGACAGCAATTCTAACAGATCGTCTCCATCAATAATGCCATTCCCATTGATGTCATTTGGACATTGAGAATATGTACTTTGGCTGAGGAGCAGTTGGGATGATAGTGCGATTGCGAAAGACAGTAAAATGTGATGTTTCATTTGTTTTTTAAACAAAGAAGCACATGATTACAAGCTGTTTTTCAGTCGCTTTTATTTGTGTTTACTTAGATTTTGTATTTGGAATAAAATCGATGCCTACCGGGCAGTGATCGGATCCCATGACATCATTTAATATAAACGTCTCCGAGATGTCAGAGACAATCCTGTTGCTGGCTAACATGTAATCTAGACGCCAGCCTACGTTCTTTTCTCTCGCGCCACCGCGGTAACTCCACCAGCTGTATTTGGTTCTGTCAGGGTTGTTGTTACGCCACGTATCAGTAAAACCCGCCTGTATATGGCAGGTCATGCCATCGATTTCCTTTTGTGTGTAGCCAGGTGTTTTGTTGTAGTTGGGACCGGGTCTCGCCAGGTCGATAGGTTGATGCGCTACGTTGAGGTCTCCACAACAAATGACCGGCTTGTCAGCGTCGAGTTTTTTCAGGAAATCTCTAAAGGCAAGATCCCATGTCTCTCTAAAGGGGAGTCTCTTTAAACCA
>JAPKBK010000245.1 GCA_028823435.1 Flavobacteriales bacterium | reverse complement strand
TATGGGTCAACGATGGAAACGGCAACTTTACGGAAGAAGCAAACGAGCGCGGTTTGGTCTTTTACGAGCAGAGCTGGACAGTCGATTTTGCAGACACAGATAACGATGGAGATTTTGATTGTCTGATCACGAATCACAGTACGACGCTTTTCCTTTTTGAAAATAACGGATTGGGGTATTTCACAAATATCACAGCTGGAAGTGGTTTAGAGGTGACGGGATTCTTCCTTCAAGCGAAGATGGAAGATTTTGACAACGATGGATATGTTGATTTGGTCTACTCAGGAGGCGCGCATGCTTTCTTTCATAACAACGGTGACAACACCTTTACTGAAGTGCCTGAAACGTTTCCGGGAAATGACATCATGCACAGTTTCGCTTTCGGGGATGTGAATAGAGATGGCGCAGTTGACCTCTACGCGAGTTATGGCAATGGTTACGTCACTTCTGATTCAAACAACGAAGATGTTTTGTGGGTCAACGCGGGCAATACGAACAACTGGATCACATTTGAATTGGAAGGCATACAATCGAATCAAGACGCTGTAGGCGCGAAAGTGGTTATTACGGGTGCATTCGGTACTCAAATTCGTGAAGTACGTGCAGGAGAGAGCTATGGGATTACATGTACAGCTTCTTGTCACTTCGGCCTGGGCGCGAATGAAATTGTAGAGACCGCAACGGTCTTATGGCCCAGTGGGTTAGAAACAATCATCGAGACACCTGCAATCAATCAATACCACGCGATCAGCGAAGTTTTGTGTGTGCTAGATGTGGACATTGCTTCTTCTGCATACGGGTTTTGTCCAGGGGAGTCAGTGGTCATTACTGCCCCAGAAGGGTATGATACCTACCAGTGGTCCAACGGTGTGACTGGAGTGAATTCAATCACGGTGACAGACGCAGGTAATTTCAGTATTTTAGTGACGAGCCCAGAAGGATGTGCAGGATCTTCAAATATTATTTCTGTCGTGGAGATTCTAGGTCAGGCGCCTACCATTGAAGTCGAAGGAAGTCTTAACCTCTGTGCTGGCGGGACCATTCAGATGTCCGCAAGCGAAGCAGAAGCATGGGTTTGGTCTACAGGGGAAGTCACTCAATCAATCAATGTGACCTCTGAAGGCATGTATTCAGTGACAGCTGTAGATATCTGTTCCAACACTTCCGTTTCAGCAGAATACGCAGTCTCATTATTTGATGCACCAGTAGGACCTCCTTCAGTGAGCGATCTGGTCATTGTATCTGGAGATGACGCAACATTCGAAGCTGTCGGAGAAAACGTACGTTGGTATGACTCTGAAGCGGGTGGGACTCAAATTGGATCGGGTCCTTTCTACACCATTCCGGAATTAACAGATGAGGTCACCGTTTGGGCTTCTTCCTCTGTTGTCTCTGCGGGGCCGACTGCTGAAGGAGGAGAGTTAACGAATCAGTCTTCAGGTCAATACCATGGGAACAGCAGTCGTTGGTTAGAGTTTGATGTATACGAAGACATGCTACTCAGCAGCGTCACCGTGTATGCAAACGGATCGTATGACCGCACATTCGAGCTCATTGATGGTTCAAACAACGTCCTAGCTTCCACCACTGTGTTTGTTGAAGATGGCGCCTTTGTACTGGATTTGAACTTCGAAATCCCCGCAGGGGTGGGGTATGGTTTAAGATCCACAACCGGTGATCCACAACTGTGGCGTGAGGGCACAAGTTCCGTACTTTCATATCCTTACGCTTTAGGGAATTTGGCGTCGATTACAAATTCTACTGCTGGGCCAACGTTAAGCTACTATTATTTCTTTTACAACTGGCAAGTTGCACCGCTTCCCATCACTTGCGAATCAGAAAGAGTGAGTGCGCTCGCTACAATAGGTTGTGAGGGATGTTTTGGATGTCCTGAGGATCTGAACGGGGATGGCTTCATCTCTATCGTGGACCTCCTTCTTTTGCTGAGCGAGTTCGGATGTTTGTCCTTGTGCGATGCGGATGTCAATCAAGATGGCTCTGTCGCTGTGGATGATATTTTGATCATTCTAAGTGTCTTCGGCAATACGTGTGAGTAACACGTTTGAGTAACTCGTTCTGTCAATAGTCAAGTCTTTGTTTTTCTCGAAATAACAATCAACCCAGTATATGAAAACACTTCTGATCATTTTCGGTGTCCTGTTTTTGCTCTTTTTAGGCAGTCAAATTTATTTATATAAAAGCAGCCATGACATAGAAGGGTATAAGTATGTCGTCATCAAATCTTATGCAGATTTTGAAATCAGACAATATGAAGCAAGTTTATTTACTTCTGTGAAATTGGATACAGATGATTATAAACAAGCTTCGAGCAATGGGTTCTCTATTTTGGGAGGTTATATTTTCGGGAAGAATGAAAAAAAAGAACAAATCTCAATGACGTCTCCTGTTGCGATGACGCTAGAAGATGAGATGACAATGATGTTTTTAGTGCCAAAAGCGCTCACAAAAGACAATTTGCCCAAACCAGAAAACGCCGCCATTCAATTTATTGAGATGCCAGAAAAGAAGATGGCTGCAATTTCTTTTAATGGTTGGGCAAGTAATGAGAAAATCGAGAGGTATAAGTTGGCATTAATCAAATTGTTAGATGAAAACGGGATTAAATATTCCAATACGTTTTCAGTTCTGGGGTACAATCCTCCTTTCGAAATTCTATTTCGGAAAAATGAAATTATTGTAGAGTT
>JAPKBK010000244.1 GCA_028823435.1 Flavobacteriales bacterium | reverse complement strand
AGTTTAAGGGTTAAATCAAGTAGGGTCGACGATGAATAACGGCTGGTCGTATTCCACAGGATTGTTATCCTCTACAAGGAACTTGACGATTTTACCTGTGACTTCAGACTCGATTTCGTTGAACAGCTTCATCGCTTCAATCACGCACACCACGTCTCCATCTTTAATTCTGTCCCCCACATCTTTGAAAGGGTCTTTGTCTGGGCTCGGTCGGCGATAAAAAGTGCCGATCATGGGTGACTTCACTTCAATGAGATGGGACGTATCCTCCACCACGGCGTTTGAGGCTGCTGCTTCACCAGGTTCTTGTGTCACGACTGGACGTGATGCCACAGGTGCCGCGAGTTGTTCCGTATGCTCTTGAGGGAAGTGAATGGTCTTCATAGGAATCTCTTCACCTCCTCTTCTCCGCCCTTTAGGCATCTCAGACTTTATGATTATTTTAAAGTCCTTTTGTTCTATTTCAACCTCAGTCACACCGGTTTTTGCGATGAACTTGATGAGGTCTTGAATTTCAGTTATTTTCATGATATCATGATTTTCAGGTCCGAAAGGTACTACCTGCAAGTTAAGATTTAGCGTTGTATGCCCATTTCAAGTAAATAGACCCCCAAGTGAAGCCACCTCCAAATGCAGCCAAAATAAGATTGTCACCTTTTTTTAATTGTGACTCCCAGTCTCTAAGGCACAGTGGAATTGTTGCTGCTGTTGTGTTTCCGTAGTTCTGGATGTTGATCATTACTTTCTCTTTATCCACTCCCATGCGCCTTTGAGTAGCGTCTATTATCCTAAGATTTGCTTGGTGAGGGACAAGCCACGCCACATCATCTCCAGTAAGTCCGTTTCTCTCCATAATCTCATAACTCACATCAGCCATTCCTGTCACTGCGGCTTTGAACACGGGTTTTCCGTCTTGGTATAAGAAATGCATTTTCTTGTCCACAGTTTCATGCGATGCAGGATTCAATGACCCACCGGCTTCCTGACGAAGAGAATCAGCTCCTTCTCCATCACAGTAATGTATGTGATCAATGATTCCGTCATCATCTTCACTTGGTTCTAACAAGACGGCGCCAGCACCATCTCCAAATAGAACACAAGTGGTACGATCTGTGTAGTCCACAATTGAACTCATTTTGTCAGCGCCCACAATGACGACTTTCTTGTATGTCCCATTTTCAATAAACTGCGTTCCTGTGGTGAGGGCAAATAGGAATCCTGAACATGCGGCACTTAAGTCGAACCCCCAAGCATTTGTCGCACCAGCTTTGTGAGCTATAAGATTTGCTGTTGAAGGGAAAAGCATATCAGGCGTAACGGTTGCCGTGATAATGACGTCTATTTCGGTAGGGTCAATGCCTCGTTTTTTACAAAGTTCCTTCACAGCCTCAGCCCCCATAAACGACGATGCTTTTTTAGGATCCTTCAGGATGTGACGTTTCGAGATACCCGTACGAGATTTTATCCACTCGTCGTTTGTATCGACCATTTTTGATAGGTCTGCATTTGTAAGAGTATCCTCAGGGACGTACCCTGCTACAGATGTAATTGCTGCTCGCATGAAATTATTATTGTTGCCCAAAGGTATACGGCTAACTCGTACACTTTAATGAATTTGTCAGGAGTCTTAACGATGTTTGGTGGATAACCATAAGTAAATAAAACGCTCAGAAATAGAAAAAGGGGGCAGAAGCCCCCTTCAATTCGTAAGAGTTTAAACAACCGTTACCCCCAATAAAGTTTACGCTTCTTCGCGTTCCATCACAACTTTACCTTTGTAGTAAAGCTTTCCTTCATGCCAGTGGGCACGATGGAACATATGTGGTTGACCAGTTGTAGGGCAGGTGCTTACGTTAGGTGCTGTTGCCTTGTAGTGCGTACGACGTTTACGTGTACGCGTACTACTCTGCCGGTTTTTTGGATGTGCCATTTCGGTGTTATTACAATTTCTTCAATGCGTCCCAACGAGGGTCCGTCTGTTTTTTACTTTCTACTTCTGAATCATTCATCGTGTATCCGAGCATATTTGGATCGCAATCGGATTCATTTTCATGAACTCGGTTCGTAGGTCGAGAGACATGCGCCATCTCGTAAATGGTTTGGCTTATATCTAATTCAAACTCATTTTTACCTAATATCCACAACGCGTCAGAATACTCAGTTTCATCTCCATAACGAATTGCGATTTGCTCTTCGTGTTGAAGCGGAAAGGAAAGTTCCTCTAGACAACGTCCACAAGGTACCTTCCATGTAAGATCTAGTGAAAGGCGTAACGTCATAGTAGTGACCGAATACTCTAACACTATATCCAAAATGCCTTGGGCACTCTGGATTTCTGATTCAGGGAAGCAAGCAAAGAACTCAGGGTCCACGTCCATTCGGAATTCGTGATTACCAGGCTTAAGACCCATAAATGGGATTTTATAGTTTGCCAAAGGATTCATTCCGTCCAAATTTCGGGACGGCAAAGATAGTGTATAGATAGCTGCTTCCCAATAATTTTCTTCAATTAACGTCTAGAGTCCCGGTAATCGCGTTTTGGGGGGGCGATTTCTAGAGGATTTGACGTTAATTCTTTGTGCTCAAGTCTGCTTTTATGAATATCCTGAGCAAGAAATATTGCTGTGCGCATTGAGTCTGGAGATGCTGTGCCTTTGCCTGCAATATCAAACCCAGTCCCATGATCTGGGCTGGTTCTGACAATGGGTAG